>JAABSZ010000072.1:0-17809 GCA_011390135.1 Desulfobacteraceae bacterium
AGGATATTCTGGAGACGGATTGAAAAACTTTTGAAATTTTCAGCAGCGACTCCTAAAGATCCCCCCTTGACAATAACGCAGAAATAGTAATAAATTTCAGCAGAAAAATTGAAAAAATCGCATGCGGTATAAAAAGAGGAGAAGCGATCCATGCCGACCTATGAATACGAACATCTCGACACCCCCTGCAGCGCAGGAAAAACCTTTGAAGCGGTCCAGTCCATCCATGATGATCCGTTCACAACCTGCCCCCACTGCGGCGGAAAGGTCAAAAAGCTCATCTCCCGCCCCAATATCAACACCCCGAAGACGAACAGCGAACTGCGGGATCTCGGCTTTACCAAGCTGGTCCGCCGGGATGACGGGGTCTATGAGAATGTGACCCAAAGGGACAAGGACAGCAAATACATGGTCCGGGGCAAGCCCGAAACGGTTCCGGATGTTTCCAAAATCGTGAGCGATTAAGCCTCCCTCTCTTCCGGATAGACTCTCATTCCTCCCGAACCGCAATGGGAATCACCTCTTCCATATCCTCCACAAAGACGATCCTAAGATCCTTTTGAATCTCTTCGGGAACATGGAAGAGATCGGGACGGTTCTTCCCGGGAAAGATGACGGTCCTGATCCCGGCCCGGTGCGCGGCCAGCATCTTCTCCTTGACGCCGCCGACCGGTAAAATCCTGCCGCTCAGGGTCAGCTCGCCGGTCATGGCCACCTCCCGACGGCACGGCTTTCCCAGCAGCAGAGAACATAAGGCCGCCGCGATGGTCAAGCCGGCAGAGGGCCCGTCCTTGGGGATCGCACCGGCCGGCACATGGACATGGATGTCGTGGTCATGGAAGAAATCCTCGGGGATGCCGTATTCCGGGGCGTGGCTTCTCAGATAGCTCAGGGCCGCCTGTGCAGACTCCTTCATCACATCCCCCAGAGAGCCGGTCAGAATCAACTGGCTCCGCCCCTTCATCCGGGTCGCCTCGATAAAGAGGATCTGGCCTCCGCTTTCGGTCAGGGCCAGGCCCGGCGCGACGCCGATCCTGTCCTTGACCCCGGCCATCTCCATCCGGTATTTCGGGGGGCCCAGGTACTCCTCCACTGTATCCGGAAGGATCTCGATATTCGATCTCTTCCGGCTGAGGATCTCCCTTGCGCTCTTCCGGCAGACGGCCGCGATCTGCCGCTGGAGACTGCGCAGCCCCGCCTCTTCGGTATACTCCCGGATCAGCTTCAATACCGCATCCGATGAAAATCTGCACATCCCGTCATCCAGCCCCGCCTCACGGATCTCCCTGGGGATCAGATAGTCGAACGCGATCCGCTCCTTCTCCTTTTCGGTGTAGCCGGAGAGGCGCAGGATCTCCAGCCGGTCCAGCAGCGGGCCCGGAACCGTTGTGGTGGTGTTGGCCGTGGTGATGAACATGGCCCGGGAGAGGTCAAAGGGCACATCGAGATAATGATCGGTGAATCCGCTGTTCTGTTCCGGATCTAAAACCTCCAGCAGCGCGGCCGCGGGATCTCCTTTGAAATCCTGCCCCAGCTTGTCGAACTCGTCGAGCATGATCAAGGGGTTGTTGGCCTCGGCCCCCCGGATCTCCTGGATGATCCTTCCGGGAAGGGCCCCCACATAGCTGCGCCGGTGGCCCCGGATCTCGGCCTCGTCCCGGACCCCGGCCAGGGAGATCCGTATGAATTTTTTCCCCAAGGATCTGGCGATGGACATCCCCAGAGAAGTCTTGCCGGTCCCCGGCGGCCCCACAAAGCAGAGGACCGGCCCCTTTGCCGCGAGATGGAGAGACTTTGACGCAAGGGCATCCTTTAAAGTAGCCCGGATCTCCTCCAGCTTCAGCGGTTTGGAGAGAAAATGGCCGCTGCCCTTCTTCATGGCCGCGACCGCGGCCGTTACCGTGGCATATCCGGTCACCATTATCACCTCGATCCCCGGGTCCTTCTTCTTGGCCGCATCGAGGACATCCATCCCGTCCACCTTCTCCATCTTCAGGTCGGTGATCACCGCATCAAAGGAGTGCTGTTCGATGGCAGCAATGGCCTCCATGCCCGAGGCCGCGATCACCACCTCATACCCCTCCTTCTGCAGCACATATTCGAGGTTCTTCCGGGCCATCTTCTCGTCATCCACCACCAGGATCTGCTGCTTTCTCGTGGAGCGGAGCATCCGGACCGCGAGATGCTCCAGAATCCGGTCCTTGATCTCGGCCAGCCCGTAATGATCCTCGTCCAGCACGGCCTCGGCCCGGCCGATGTCGAGATGATCCTCTGTCCCCCGGTTCCATGGGAGGCTGGCCAGGTATCGGACATAATTGGTTCCGATGGTATACTCGGCAGCAGACGGGCTCGTCTTGGAGAGCTTTTCAGCCTCCCGCCGCGCGACTTTCTCCACCGGCTCGGGCATCCCGGACTCTGCGATCAACTCCAGCAGCTCCTCCATTTCCGATTTGGGTTCTGATTTGGGTTCTGATTTGGATTCAGATTTCGCTTCTGATTTCGGCTCCGATTTCGGCTCTGATGCTGTTCCCTTCTTCTCTTTCTCTCCGCTATCTTTGAAAAATAACCCCATGTCGGCCCTCCGTTTTATCCTTCCGTTGCGAATCGCAATGGGTTGTTGATATCTGTAATGCGTTTCAAACAATTGTTATTCTTAGGTTTAGAATTTTCGATCCATTGGATATTACAATCTGAAACACCCTCCCCCGAACGCCCTTACCGATGAGGATTCAAGGATATCACTTTATGATTTCAGGAACTTAAAAAGATCAAATCCATCATGGCACAGCTCTTGCTTTACATAAAGACAAACATCAACCCCCAACAGGAGGCGCAGCAATGAAAATGCAAAACTTGTACCGGATCATCGAAAACCATATGGCGGCTGTCGCATTTGCCGAGGCCGGAGAGAATGAGACCGCAATGCAGATGGCCTTTCCCGAGGCCCAAAAGGCGCAGCAGAAGGAGATCCGGGAGAATGTCCGGGAGGAGATCCGAAACGACAACCGTCCGAGACTCTATACTTAGATGATGTGAGAAAACAAAGAGATCGAGAACAGGCGAGGATGAGGACCAGGAAGAGGACCAGGAAGAGGATGAGGCGACCCCATGAAAACGGTGCTGTTGGCCATTGCCGGTGAAAAGCCGGATCATAAGGTCTTCGACTATGCGGTGGCATTGAGCCGGCGGATCAAAGCCCGGCTCCATGTCCTTCAGATCATCCGCGGGAGCGGACTCAAAAGTTCTGCCGGCCGGATCGCAAAAATCACCGATGGGCTGAGACGACTGGTGGATCAGTCGATGATCCAAGTCACCTTTGCCGAAGCCGGGGAAGCCCATCCTCTTGGCGATTTCCCGGCAGTAAAGCGCGAAATCTGCAGCCTGACGGTAATGAGCGGAGAAGCGGCCCCGGAGATCATCGACTACATCCATTCCCGGGGGGATATCGTGATCGCGGTCTACGATCCCTCCCTGGACAGGGGGGGCCGCCGAAACCTGAAACAGAAGATCCCGGTCCGGCTCAAGCAGAAGATATCGGTTCCCCTGGTCACGCTTCAATCCTGAGTTCGGATCTTTTCCCATAACAAACGAAAATCATCGGAGGAGACGGATGATGCTGAACAAAATCAAAATCTTCATTTCAAACTTTACCGGAAGCGCCCGGAAATATCAGCAGGCGGTCGCTTTTGCCGAATCGAACAATCCAGAGATGGCCGAGGAGATATTCGGGGCTCCGGAGCCTGTACAGGAGGAGAAGGGGCCCTCACGGCTGCTGGTGGTCGGCAGCGAGAGCAGATTTTCCGAAAACATCGTGGAATATGCCCTGGATATGGCCAAACGGATGTCCTATGAGATCGTGGCACTCAATTCCGCGCCACTCTCCTGCGAGACCTTCCGCCTCTTCTCCTCATCCCGGCAGCAGATCTGCGACGATTTCAAGGCCCTCTCCCTGGAAAATGCCCAGGCCTTCCGCGGAAAGGCCCAAGCCCGGGGAATCCCGTTCAACCATGTCATCAAGTTCGACGAGATCGAGAACGCAGTGGAAGAGGTGCTCCGGGCCCAGGGGAATGTCGATTTCGTGGTCTCGGATACGGCCGACCCATCGGAAAACCGGGTCCGGGACGACAACCGGCCCCGAAACGAGGTCTATGTCTACTCCATGAGTATCACCTGAAGCCTTGGGCCTGCCTATTGCATATTGCAACAAGAGCTGTTGATAAACGCAACAGTATGGGTGCGATCCTGATTTAACAGGAAAAAACAGACCCTTCCCCAAAAGACTGTTGCAATATGCAATACCCACTTCCTTTACCAACCCGCGCCTTCCCTCCCGCTTTTTTCGGAAATCCCCCTCCTCTCTTTCGCCCCATCCTGAACCGGGTCCCGGTTTTGCCGTAACATCTCGCAACAGTGGCATCCATATTGCTAAGTAAAGGCTGAGTACAGGCTAAGTACAGTCGGCACGGCCTTTCTGCAGGTCATGGCGGCAACGCTCTTTTTATTGTCTTTGAAACCTTACAGGAGGAGAAAAGGATATGGGCGAACAGTTCTACATCGGGCTTTTGTTGATCGCTGTGGCCTTTGGCCTCTGTTTCTATTTCCGCAACGAGAACCGGAAATAGAGACATGAAAAATTCAACGGAAGAAAAGGAGTCTTGCACATGACGCCCCAGATGATCCTGACCATGATCGTTCTTGTATTTGTCATCATTCTGTTTGTCTTCGAGTGGGTGCGGGTCGATGTGGTGGGCATCATGATGACGGTGCTGCTGCCGCTGATCGGGCTGATCTCCGCAAAGGAGGCCTTTGTGGGGTTCAGCAGCAATGCGGTGATCTCCATCATCGCGGTGATCATCATCGGCGCGGGTCTGGACAAGACCGGCGTGATGAACCGGGTGGCCGGCCCCATCATCCGGCTGGCCGGAGCCAGCGAAAGCCGGGTGATCACCCTGATCTCGGGAACCGTCGGCGTGATATCGAGCATGATGCAGAACATCGGCGCGGCCGCGCTCTTTCTGCCGGCCACCCAGCGGATCTCCAAGCGGATGGGGGTTCCCATCTCCCGCATCCTCATGCCGATGGGCTTCTGCGCGATCATCGGCGGAACCCTGACCCTGGTGGGAGCAAGCCCCACGATTCTGCTCAACGACCTCATGGTTCTGGGGGGAAAGAAGCTGGAGCCCTTCGGCCTCTTCACCCAGACCCCGATCGGCCTCTGCCTGCTGGCCAGCGCGATCCTCTACTTCCTCATCTTCGGGAAATTCGTGCTGCCCTCCGGAGCCGGGGAGGATGACAAGGGGATCACCGCCTCCCTGATGGAGGAGTACGAGACCCTGGAGAACACCGCGGAACTGAAGGTTTCCGATGACTTTGCCGGCCCCCGGCGCATGGACCAGATCGACATACAGCGGAAGTACCTGGTGACGGTGGTGGCGATCCACAAGACTAGGAAAGGGGACCGGATCCTGATCCCCCGCAGCAGCGACACCCTGGAGGCCGGAGACAACTTTGCCGTGGTGGGCAAGGTGAAAAACGTGGAGGAATTTGCAAAGGAGTACGGCTTTGAAATCAAACCGGGGCTGGATGTATTTGGGGAAAGCCTCTCCCGCACCACTGCCGGGATGGCCGAGACCATCGTCTCCCCCCGCTCCGAACTCATCGGCAAGACCCTGAGCGAGCTGGATTTCAAGACCCTGTACGGCGTCAATCCCGTGGCCCTGGTCCGGGGCCGGAAGGTCTTCTATGCTGGGCTCACCCACATTCCCCTGCAGATGGGCGACACCCTGCTGCTCCAGGGCCCCTGGGAGCGGTTCCACATCCTGGACAACCGGCCCAAACCCCGGGCCCTCACCTTTACCACGCCGCTGGAGGGGGAGATTCTCCGCACCGGCAAGGCAAAACTTGCGATATTATGGCTTCTGGTGGCTCTGTTCCAGGTGATCTTCATCAAGATCCAGCTCTCGGTCGCGCTCATGTCCGGGGCTCTTGGGATGATCATCACCGGGGTTCTCTCGGTGGACGAAGCCTACCGGGCCGTGGACTGGATGACGGTCTTCCTGCTGGCGGGTCTGATTCCGCTGGGGATTGCGTTCGAGAAAACCGGAACGGCCGCGTTTATCGCACAGGGCGTTCTGGGTCTTATGGGAACCCCGGCCCCGATTATTCTGCTGGCCGTCATCGGGATCATGACCTCCTTTTTCACCCTGGTGATCTCCAATGTCGGCGCAACCGTTCTTTTAGTTCCCCTCTGCATGAACATGGCTATGATGGCCGGCGGAGATCCCCGGATGGCCGCGCTGGTGGTCGGAATCTCCGCATCCAACACCTTTGTGCTGCCCACCCATCAGGTCAACGCGCTGGTGATGCGGCCCGGGGGATATAGGACTGTCGATTACATGCGGGCCGGGGGCCTGATGACCCTGATCTTTCTGGCGGTGGAGCTGACGGTGCTCTACTTTTTCTACGGGATTCAATAGGAGAGGTTTTTCATGGCGATTATCACCATATCCAGAGGCTGCTACAGCCACGGCAAGGAGATTGCAGAGAAGACCGCGGAAATCCTCGGCTACGAATGCGTAAGCCGGGAGATCCTCATCGAGGCCTCCAAATTCTTCAACGTACCGGAGAAGAAGCTTTTGAAGTCGATCCACGACGCCCCCTCCGTGCTGGACCGGATCACCCGGGGCAAGGAGCGGTATCTCTCCTATATCGAAACCGCGCTCTGGGACCACGTCCGGAAGGACAACGTGGTCTACCACGGCCATGCGGGCCATCTTCTGCTGAAGAACTTCACCCGGGTGCTCAAAGTCCGGATCATCGCGGAGATGGAAGACCGGGTCGGGATGCTGCAAAAGGAGAAGGGGTTTACCGAAGAGGAGGCCGTCGCCTATATCCGCAAGGACGACGATGAGCGGCAGAACTGGACCCGGTATCTCTACCGGAAAGAGGTGAGCGATGCCGCACTTTATGATATGGTAATCAAGATCGGTGCGTTCACCATCGATGATGCGTGCGAACTGATCGCGAACGCTGCCCGAAAGGATACGTTCCGGCTCTCGGAAGAGGGGGTGCAGCAGATGAACGACATGGCAATCGAAAGTCGGCTTCACGGGCTGTTGGCCGATGTCTGCAACGCGGAGATCCGCATCAGCAAAGGCATGGTTCACATCCAGTGCCGGCCCCAGCGGATTCGGAAATTCGACCCGATCCGGCCGAGCCTCGCGCACCATATCGACGAGACTATCCGGGAGGATCTGACCAAACAGGTAACAGAGATCGCCCATTCCATCCCCGGTGTCAAAGAGGTCACCTGTGACGTGGATTCGCCATATTATACATGACCGGAACCTGACCATCCGCCTGAAGATCATCCTCGCCTTCATCTTCTTCATGGCCGTGGCCGGAACCATCTGGTTTTTAAGCTATTACAATCTCTTCATCATGAAGCAGAAGCTTCTGTTGATCGAAAAGAAGGACAACCTCTTCAATACGATCCTGGAGGCCCGGCGGTATGAGAAGAACTTTCTGCTGACCAAAGACCGGAGCCATCTGCAACTGGCCCGGGATTACGCGCTGGAAGCGGAGAGAAAGATCCTGAAGATTCTTTCCGATTTCGGCCGGTATGCGGCCGCCAAGAACCTGTCGGATCAGGTGGAGAAGATCCGGGAATATATCCGGCTGCTGGAGGCCTTTGGCCGCCATTATGATGCCGAAGATATCGAAGGCTTTGCGCCGACCGGCCCCGGCGAATTCGTAAGCTTCCAGGACCGGATTCGCACCATCGGCAAGAGCATCACCGATTCCCTCGAGGAGATGGTCAACCAGGAGCGGCGCTATGTGAGCAGCCTCTTCAAGGAGCTTCAGCTCTATCTCTTCGTCGCGCTGACCGCGATCCTGATCCTGACCATGGCCATGGCCTTTTTCCTCTACCATTTCGTCAATCTGCCCTTAAAATCGATCGAAGAGGCCATTGCCAAGATCACCTCCGGAGACTACACAGCCATTCCCAAGCTGACCCGGGGCGATGAATTCGAATCCTTTGTAGAGAGCCTCAACCGGATGATCGGCGAATTGAACCGGAGGGGCGAACAGCTCGTCCAGAGCGAAAAGATGGCCTCTCTGGGAACCCTGACGTCGGGGGTGGCCCACGAGCTGAACAACCCGTTGAACAACATCTCCACCTCCCTGCAGATCCTGCTGGAGGAGATCGAAGACCGCGACACCGATTTCCAGCGGGATCTGATCCGGGAATCGGAAGTGCAGGTGGATCGGGCAAGAGACATTGTAAAAGCCCTGCTCGAGTTCTCCCGAAAAAAGTCCTTCAACCTGAGTCGGGTCCGATTCAAGGACCTGATGGAGGAGACCCGGAAGCTGATCAAGGGAGAGATCCCGAGCCAGGTGGAGGTCGTCATCGACGTTCCCGACGATATCGTAATCCAAATGGATCACCGCAGAATCCAGCAGGCCCTGATCAACCTGCTGATGAACGCTTCCCAGGCCATCGACAACAGTGGAAAGATCACTGTCAACGCGTGGATCGCTGTCGAAGATAAGCGCTTCTACTTCACGGTGGAAGATACCGGGGAAGGGATTCCCGAAGACCGGGTCAACAAGATATTCGACCCCTTCTTCACCACAAAGGATGTGGGCCAGGGCTCGGGGCTGGGGCTTTCGGTTACCCACGGCATCATCGATCAGCACGGGGGCCGGATCACCGTGGAGAGCGCGCCCGGAACCGGAACCTGTTTCACTGTTGAGCTGCCGCTGGAAAGGGAGGAGCATGAGCCGGACAATGACGTCGGAGGAGAATAGCGGAATCATCCTCGTTGTAGAGGACGAGGATATCGCGCGCAGAAACCTCACCCATATCCTCGTAAAGGAGGGGTACGAAGTCCACAGCACCCGAAGCGGCGTCGAGGCCATCCCCCTGCTGAATTCCAGGACATTCGACCTGATCATCACCGATCTGAAGATGGAGAAGATGGACGGCATGGAGCTGCTCCACCGGGCAAAGAGCCTGCAGCCCCACACGGAAGTGATCATGATCACCGGATATGCCACTGTGGACACCGCTGTTGCAGCCATGCAGAAGGGGGCCTACTTCTACATCGCAAAGCCCTACAAGCTCGAAGAGGTGAAAAATATCACCCGGGAGGCCCTGCTCAAGCGAAAGCTATTTCTGGAAAACCTGGAGCTGAAAGCATCCCTGAAAAAACTTCAGGGGGAACCGGCCATCATCGGCCGGAGTTCGGCCATGAGGTCGGTGCTGGAGACGGTTGCACAGATTGCGCCGTCGGACATCAATGTGCTGATAACAGGCGAGAGCGGGACCGGAAAGGAGCTGGTGGCCAAAGCCATCCACGACGCCAGCCCCCGGGCCGACAAGCGGTTTGTGGCATTCAACTGCGGCTCCTTTACCGAGGAACTGATGGCCAACGAACTCTTCGGCCACGAAAAGGAGGCCTACACCGGCGCGACCCGCCAGAGGCCGGGGCTGATCGAGACGGCCGGCCGCGGAACCCTCTTCCTGGACGAGGTGGGGGACATGCCCCTATCCATGCAGGTGAAGCTGCTGCGGGTGATCCAGGAGAAGGAGATCCTCCGGGTGGGCGGAGTGCAGCCGGTTTCCGTGGATGTCCGTTTCATCTCGGCCACCCACCGGGATCTTTCCGAGGACATCGAGGAGGGCCGTTTCCGTCAGGACCTCTTCTACCGGCTCAACGTGATCGGGATTCAACTGCCGCCGCTGGCAGAGCGAAAGGGAGACATCCTGCTGCTGGCCCACCATTTTCTGGCAAAAAAGAGCCGGGAGATGCACAAGAGCATCCGGGAGATCGAAAAGGAGGCCGTGGAGCTGCTCAACCGCTACTCCTGGCCCGGCAACGTCCGGGAGCTGGAAAACGTCATCGAACGGGCCGTGGCCCTGGAAAACGGCGAGGCCATCACCGCAGAGGATCTTCCCGACGATATCCGCAACGTCTCCATCGAGACCTACCGGCACCATTCCGGGGAGATCCCCACCCTCATCGAGCAGGAGAAGCGCTACATCCAATGGGTGCTGGAGAGAACCGGATGGAATAAGACCCAGGCCGCGAAGATCATGGACATCGACCGGGTATCCCTCTGGCGGAAGATGAAGCGGTATGAACTGGAGTAGGCGCGGCTTCCGATCTTTTGCCTACAGTAGCTTTCGCACCGCGGCAACCAGAGCCGGAAGGGCTTCTCCGGCCTTTTCCTGAATCAGCACATCAGCCATCCCGTCGCAGGGGGTCTCCGACAGGTTGATGATCCCCAGAAAAGCCCCGGCCCGCTTGGCGTAGACCGGCATGCTCGCGGCCGGCTGCACCAGCAGGGTCGATCCCACCACCAGAAAGAGATCAGACCCCTTGGCCAGTTCCACGGACCGTTGAACCTCATAAACCGGCATGGACTGGCCAAAGGAGATGGTATCCGGCTTCAGATATCCGCCGCAACCGCATTCGGGCGCAGTATCGCCGGCCGCTACCCGAGCATGTGCCTCGGCCTCATCACAGATCTCCCCGCAGCTCATGCACCGAATCCGCCGGGTATTCCCGTGCAGCTCGATGATCTTATCTTCAGGAATCCCCGATACCCGGTGCAGGTCGTCGATGTTCTGGGTGATGACCCCATCCAGCAACCCCATCTCGTGAAGCTCGAAGAGCGCCATGTGTGCGGGGTTGGGCTTTGCCTTCACCAGACTGTGATACATCTGGTTTTTCTGCCGCCAGTATTCGATCCGGGATGTTTTTGACGACATGAACTCGTCGAAATAGACGGGCCGGTAATGGTCCCAGATCCCGCCCTGACTGCGGTAGTCGGGGATGCCGCTCTCGGTGGAGATGCCGGCGCCCGTAAATACGATATGCTTTCCCCGCTCTGCGATCTTTTCTGCCAGTTTTTCAATATCAGATTTCATGGATGATCCTCATGTCCGATGTTTCGATTTTCCTCCGGAGCCGCACGGACCCAAAGCTGTTTCCCTTCAAAGGTTCACCTCGGCCGATGCCGTTACGATCTCCCGGATGAAGAGGCTTTTATCGACGTAATGGCAGCCGCTTTCCCGGAGCTTTTTGAAGTCGGAGATGCCGATGGGAAGCGGTTTATTCATGGTAAGTCTCAACCATCTCTTTCAGCTTCCCAACCAGCCTCTTCCGCAACCGCACCGGCTTCACCAACTGCGCCTCCTCACCAAAAGAGAGCACCCACGCCATCACCTCGCTCTCCGAGGAAGCGGAAAATTCCAGCCGTATGCCCTCCCCGTCTCTTTTCCGGACGATCTTCTGGTCCGGGCTCCAGATCCGCTCTGCAACATAGCGGGCGCTCCACCCGGTGAATTCGACCGCGGCCCTGAAGGTCTTCTCCTTGATCACGCCGAAGGAGGCGGCAAAGGTCGTTTCAAAATCGAAATCATTAGGAACGGAAAAGGTCGCCTCCAGCACCCGGATATCCCGGAAACGGTGAAGGGCCAGCAAGGGGGCATACGCATCATCTTTTTTGGGAAGGCCTTTTTCCGTGCATCGCCGGGAATGGATGTAGATGGTATCCTTGTGCGCGAATATCTTTATGGGCATGATGCAGAAATCCTTTTCCGCATCGGCCATGAGGTTTTGGTATCGGATGGTGCAGACCCGCTTTTCAGAGACGGCCTTGATCAGGCTGTCCAGCATCTCCCGGAAAGGAGAATAGTCGATATGGCCGCTGGCAAGGGAGCCCAGTTCATCACCGCAGGAACGGATCTTTTCAGGCGGAAGCATCCCGATGCTCTTTTGAAGACCGGTCATCGCGGTTTCATAGTTCTCCTGCCCCAGAAGATTCCGGGAAAAAGCCCGGCTCATCTCCAGGGCCGCAATCTCCGGGCCCGACAGGGGCAGGAGGGGCATCTTCTCGGGCCGCTCGATCCAGAAAAAGTTCTGGCGGCCCAGTTTCTCCTGCAGGATGCTCACCGAATACAGGACGGTGATATCATCCACCAGCCGCGCCACCGTCTGTTTGGAACAGTCCAGCATCTTGGACAGTTCCGTCAGGGAACGCTTCCTGCCGGTGAAGAGCAGCTCCGCAAAAAGCCGGATCAGCTTCTGGCCGTATGTGGCATCCGGGTTACGTTTTTTCGGCATGGCATTATCCTTTCAGGTCTTTTGCAGAAAATCCCTATCGGGCAGAGATGATCCGGTCGATCGGTTTGGGGCTTTCGGTGAAACCGGCCACAGCCCTTCCCTCTCTTTGGACCTTGACCCGGCTTTCCGCCTCCAGAGCCCCGATCAGTTCTCCATGAGAGAGCCGGCCCTGGGCCGCATCGAGAAAGTGCTGGTTCCGGACCACCTTGAAATCCCCGGGCGTCAACTGCGGAATGGCCCAAAGGCGCCGCTTCTCCGGATCATCCATCTGCTGCGGGGTATAGGGCCCCAGCAGTTTTTCGTAGAAGAGCAGCTTTCCATCGGCCGTGAGGTAATCGAATCCGATTTTCCGGTTGAACCGGCGGGACGCGGCCGAATCGAGCTTAGGCAGCCGGTTGGTGGTGCAGACCAGGATGCCCCTGAAGTTCTCCAGTTGGGTCAGAAACTCGTTGGTCTGGGTCACCTCCCATGAACGGAGAGCGCTGTCCCGCTCCTGGAGAAAGGAATCGGCCTCGTCGATCAGCAGCACGGCTCCCCGGTCCTCGGCCCGGGAGAAGAGATCGGCCAGGTTCTTCTCGGTCCCGCCCACATACATGTCCAGGATGTCGCTTGCGCTGCAGAGCATCAGATCACGGTCCACGACCTGGGCCAGGTATTTGGCAGTTTCGCTCTTTCCCGTGCCCGGCGGGCCGTAGAAGAGCATGTTCAGCGAAGGCCCCTCTCCCATGAGATGGCGCCGCCAGTATGCGTCATAGGTGCGAACGTCTCCGATCAGCGCGGGGAGATCGGCCCGGACGTTGAGGCCCTCCACCAGGAAACCGGCATCTGCTCCCGGGGGCCGGGGCGGCTTTCCTCCACCGTTCATCAGGGTCAGGTGGGAAACCATCACCTTTTCCAGAAAGTTCAGGAAACTCTTTCGGCCCTTGATGCCGGCCTCGACGGCCTTTCGCACCGCCAGGTCGATGCCGCCGGCGCTGGCCTCGTAGCGGCCCGCCAGAGCCTCGATCTCGTTTGGGGGCAGCATCCGGCCTTTTCCGTAGCGCGCCAGAACGGTCTTCCAGACCGAAATCCGCTGCTTTCGGGTGAAGGGGTGGAACTGGATGCTGTAGGCGAAGCGGCGATAGATAGAATCGTCCATCGCGAGCCTGTTGACGATCCAGATCATCCGCAGCCCCTTCTCCTCCAGAAGGTGATTGACCCACCCCTTGTCACGGGTTTCACCGGCCTCGAACCAGGAAGAGCGGGTGTTCAAAAGGTTGTCGGCCTCGTCCGCCACGATGATGGACCCGTCGCCGCCGTTGGTGAAGTGGATGCAGGAGAGGATCGCTACCCGGCGCAGGATGCTGCTGTTCTGTTCGTTGTTGACGATCTCGTAGGCCGGAGCCGACATCTCCGCGGCAAGGGCCCGGGCATAGCTGCTCTTGCCGGTTCCGGGGGGGCCGTAGAGGAGGATATGGGTGGAGGTGTCGGGCTTCTCCCGCAGAAGCTTTTTCAGAATCCGGGTATGGCCCGGGCCCACCAGGTGCGCATCCAGAGGGAGCCCCGGATCGGGGATCGGAATGAAAGAGCTGCTGCTTGTCAGAGCCTTTTCCGGATTTTCGAGGATCTCGATCAAGCCGCTGTTCAGGGAGAGGTCCCCGCTTCCCACGGAGATCATCTCCAGCCGGTGGAGGCGGCCGTACAGGACATCCCCCAGCCGGTCATGGTCGATGTCGATCAGCTTTGTCAGGTTCTGACGGAAAAAGGGCTTGTCACAGTGGAGATGGGTCATGAAGTAATAGTCGGCCTCGTCGAACATGGCCAGAATCAACAGAAACAGCAGCAGAGCCCGCTCGTCCGGGGCCAGTCCGAAGATGTCGGCTACGGTCTCGATATTGGTCTCGATCCGGGAGGTTCCCTCTCTTTCGAGATCGGAAATCCGGTTTTTCAGTTCCGCTTTCAGGGCCTTTTCAAACTTCCGCCGAACCGATTTTCTCTTTTGCAGAAAGCCTGCCAGAGACTGACCCACATCATCCATGTTGTCGGCCTCGTCGATCTGCTCCCGGAACAGCCCCCGGAGGGAAACCGGCAGATGCTCCTCCATAAAATCACAGAGGCGTCCGGCCCCTGCCGATCCGAGGACGAAGCAGGTGAACTCGAGGGTCTCCCTGTCCGGGACGAGGCTCTGCCGATGAAAGAGGCGCCGGAGGTAGACCGCAAGCTGCCGGGTCAAAAACGCGCCGTTCTCTTCGGTGCTCCATTCGGGTTCGGCAACGGGAAGCCGGCTGTCCCCATCAGCGATTTTTTCTTCTTCAGGCATGATCGTCTCCTTTGATTTGGATGTCTCATCTTTTTAAGGGATTCTACCATACCATCGTTCCATCCCGCGGCAGGTTTTATTGATCTTTATTCTTGGGTATTGTTCTGATTTTATTTGAAATAAATAAATATTTTTGAAAAGGGTGTCTTTTGGTTCGCGATCCGGGTCAGCGCGTCGGAAACCGCTTTTTTTTCAGCACTTTTTCATTCTCTACATACCATACTCCGCCCCTTTACCTCAATCGCTTCTGCTATTTCGTCACCAGCTTGATTCCGGCCCGCAGTTCCGAAGGGGGCTCCTCCATCAGCTTGACATAGGAGAGCTTCTGCGCGATCCGCTCCACCCGCGCCGTTCCCAGTTCCATCACGTCTGCGCCCAGGATTTCCCCGGTGTCCGGATCTTTCAGGGGTTCCCCCTCCTCAAAGAGGATCGAGTGCATCCCCTTTTTGATCCGGTGGTTCTCCCCCAGATTGACGATCACCTCATTCCCCTTCACCTTGATCACCTTGCCTTCCACGATGGGCAGGGAATCGGAGAGCTTCACCACAAGCCCCTGGCACAGGTTTTGGATCATCTTCTCGTCCATCTCCTCGCCATAGACATCTTCGTAGGTGAGCAGCAGCCCATCCCGGGCCTCCACCACCCGGGTCGAGATCTGGACTCCGCTCTCTTTGGCCACCACCGTGCCGAGAAGGGCGAACTCCGCGCCGAGATCCTTTGCGATCTTTCGCGCAGCATCCTCCTGGGCCTTCTCATCCGCACTATCCCCGCCGAATTTCGCGGACTGCCGCTCCCGCATGTCGAAACGGTTGGAGTTGATGAGCTGTCCATGGAGAATATGCTCGATCTCCAGCTTCTTGGCCCCCTTCTGGTCAAAGGGAAACAGCGCCACGGACATTCGCGCGCCCAGATCGTAGACGCTGGGAACCTTCCGATGCACCATAATCTCCCGGCGGCTGACGTTTCCCATCGGGTCTGTCGATTCGATCACAAAGGCATTCTCCCCTTTCTTCAGGGGAGCCAGATAATTGACATAGACATTCCGGCCGGGCCGGGGCAGCACCTTTTTTCCGTTGATGGTCAGGTTTTGAATGCCGGTCTCATCCTCGATGTGGATCTCGAAGAGTACCTGCTCCAGAAAGACGGTCTTCTCCGCATCCCATCCCCGGATCTCCATTGCCGGCGGATCACTGTCCGGGAGTGCGATGGCAGTTTTCCGTTCAGGGCGGCGCTGAGGTTTCTCCTCGAAAACATTCTCATCAGCGACTTCCGGCTCTTCCGTATCCTTCGAGACAGTCTCCTCCTCACCGGAATCCAGCACCAGAACAAACTGGCCATTCTCATCCATCGGGGTCTTGAGTCGTCCCAGCGTGGGCCGCTGGCCTCCGATCTCGGCTACCGGAGTCCAGACATGGTTCATGAGAAGACTTTCAAAATCGATCACGTTCAGCTCGTTCTCCTCCAGTGCCTTGAGCAGATAATAGGCAAAGAGGCTGTGTCCGTCCCGGCCCTGATCCATGACCGGCTCCAGCCCCCCGGAGGTGATGATCTGTCGGGATTTTTTCCGGGCAAGCTCCATAAGCCTTGCCTGGTAATCCAGATCCTGGGGGGAGAGGGAAGATGGCCCCCCGCGCAACAGTGATCCGCTGTAGCAGGAATCCGCAATGATCATGACGCTTTTAGCCCTCACCTTTTCCGAGCTGAGGACAGCTTTGATCGAGGAATGAGTGATCCAGCTAGTCGGCTCCTGCAGTTTTCCGTCGGCCGGAATCCAGTATCCGTCGCTGGTGAGGTCATCCATCTGCCCGTGGCCCGCAAAGTAGATGAGCAGGTTGTCGTTCTCCCCGAGTCCGGCCGCGATCTCCCGCAGATCCTGGATCAGGGCGGCCTGTGTTGCGGCCTCGTTTGTTCGCAGGCGGATGTTTCCCGGCAGATAGCCGTACCGTTCCGAGAGGATCTGATACAGCCCCTTTGCATCATTGGCAGCGGTCTGGAGAGGAGGCCAGTGTTCATAATTATTGATACCGATGATCAGTGCATAGTCATTTCCCAAGTTCTTATAATTCCAGATCAGACGATTGAGCCGCCGCTCGCTGGTGGGAAGTCCTCGAAGGGGATTACCCCGGTAGCTCAGGTATTGTGTGCCCCGGAAAAACAGAAAGGGATTTCCGACAGCGGCCAGCAGGGGTCCCTGCAAGGTATCCTCTTTCATCTCCATAAATTTGGTTGACGCATTAGGGGAGATCACCGCTCGGGTGATGTTTCCGACCCTATCCTCAGCGATCACCACCGCACCCTTCTGCCCTGATAGGGAAATCCGGTGATCGATTTTGGTCTCCGGGGCTGTACCCTTCAGAATCTCCCGATCATTGACGGTGATGGAACGGATGCCGGCAGCATCATAGGCATAACCGAAAAGCCGATAAAGGCCATTTTCTGGGTCAAGGCCATCCAGATTGACAATGGGGCCCGACCGGTCACAGATCAGTGTTCTCTCCATGCGAGATCTCTTTCCAGCGAGATCGACCGCCTCGATTTCAACGGAATTCGGCCCCAACTGCAATGGAATCTCGACTGAAAAGGGAATCTGCTTCTGCGCAAGATCGATTCGGACCGGTTTTCCATTGACCCGGATCTCCTTCACAAAGGTGTCATCCGACACTTCTCCCTGCACGGTGTAGGTTTTCCCGTTGGATCGCTGCTGCTCCAGCGGCGCGGCCAGAGTGATCTGAGGAGGGGCATTATCGCTCTTTTCCCTGCGGATCTTTTCTCCTCTTGCCTTGTCCAGGTAGTATTGGCCCTTGGCAGAAACCTCTTTTGACAGGGAATCTTCCAGCTCTGAGATGGCCGCGTCGATTCTTCCCTGCCGGAGGAGGACCACCCCCAGCTCACGGCGGGGAAAATAGTCGATGAAATGCATACCGTAGGTCCGTTCCCGGCGCCGGTCTCCATCCCACAGGGAGATTGCCTGCCGGAGATCGGCCTCGGCCTCTTTCCAGAATCCGCCGTCCGCAAAGGAATTCCCCCGCTCGTAATAGTTCCACCAGCGATGGCGGAACGTGCCCCGGGTGACACCGTAGAGGAGACCCTCCTTTTCAACCGGTTTTTGAAGGGGTTCTGCGGGGCAGCCGAGAAGACCGGCGCACAGGCCGATTATCAGCGAGATCATTACATATCGAATAGGGCTTTTCATGGCTTTCTCCTGCAAAAAAAAGAGGAAGATGGATCATGTGTTCAGATATATCCTATCTTTTTTCGCGATACAAGTATTTTTAGTCGTTGTGGGAAAAAGGGGCTTTGCTGCCGTATCTGAATTCGGTTCGGGCTATTTTTATCTTGAATGAATCTGCGGAGTGATATATGACATAAAATGTCT
>JAABSZ010000073.1:0-17560 GCA_011390135.1 Desulfobacteraceae bacterium
CAAGGCGGCCAATGCCGGGGGGGTGTCGGTTTCGGGTCTGGAGATGACCCAGAACAGCATGCGCCTCTCCTGGACCCGGGAGGAGGTTGACAACCGCCTGCAGATGATCATGCGAAGCATCCACAAGACCTGCACCGAGGCGGCCGAGCAGTACGGCAAGCCCGGCAACTATGTGGCGGGAGCCAATATCGCGGGGTTCATCAAGGTGGTCAATGCGATGCTGGATCACGGGGTGGTCTGAGGGGTAAAAAACGGAGCCGGCGCCGGAAGGATAAACCCTTCAGCACCGGCCCTCTCTGCTTTTCTGGAATTCCGGCCTTTTAAACCACCGTATATCCGGGCCCCTCTCCCCCTTCGGGGCAGGTCCAGGTGATATTCTCAAAGGGATCTTTGATCTCGCAGGTCTTGCAGTGAAGGCAGTTGGAGGGGTTGAGCTTCAATTTCCGCTCTTTTGATTGCTCGTCGATCTCCATCTCGTAAACCTGCCCCGGGCAGAACCGGGTGCAGGGGCTCTTATAAAGATCATAACACCGGGTGACGCAGATGTGGCGGTCATGGACGATCAGGTGGCCCGGCTGATCCTCCCGGTGCTGGGTCTTGGAGAGATAGACCCCGGTGAGCTTGTCCACAAAAAGGGTTCCGTCGGTCTCGGGCCTTTCAGAAGGTTCTGGAATCCCTTTTACCGGCTTCAGGGTGAGAAAATCGGCCTCCAGCGGCAAGGGGTCGATCAGCCCTTTTCCCTTGGTCACATACTGAAGCCCCAGATGAAAGAATTTGGCCGGGCCTTTGCCGGCCAGTGCCTGCGCGAAATTTCTCCCCTCATGGATTTCCGGTTTGGCCCAACTCTTTTCAAAGCTGTCCCGATAGGATCTCAGTCTCCTTTCACTGAAATCCCCTTTTTCCACCGCATCCACTGCGGCCTCTGCCGCCAGCATCCCCGATTTCATCGAGAGATGAACCCCCTTCAACGCCGGCGGATTCTGCATCCCCGCGCCCCCGCCGATGAGCATCAGGCCCTCTGCGGCCAGCGCCGGAAGGGTATATTCCCCGCCCGTGGCCACGGTTCTCGCGCCCGACTCGATCACCTTTCCCCCCTCGATGATTTTGGCCACAAAAGGGTGGCTTTTGAACCGGAGAAACTCGTCATAAAGGTCGATCATCGGGTCCTCATAGGAGAGGCCGACCAGAAGGCCGATGGAGATCCGGTTGTCAGCCATCTCGTAGATGAAGCCGCCGCCGGGGGTATCGAGGCCCAAAGGATAGCCCAGGGTGTGGATGTCGTTTTCCCGGCTCTTTTTGAAGAAATTCTCCTCCGGCAGTTGGATCACCTCTTTGATGCCGGTCTCATAGACCTGCGGAAGCCGGCCCTTGTCGAGGCCCAGCCTTTGTACAACCTCCCGGGTGAGGCTGCCCCTTGCGCCCTCTCCGAGAATCGTCACCCCGGCCATGATATCGATCCCCGGCTCGAAGTTCGGCTTGGGATTTCCCTCCTTGTCCAATCCCTTGTCGTCGGTTCGGACTCCGACCACGCTCTTTCCGTCGGGGCCGTAGAGAATCTCCTTTCCGGCAAATCCGGGAAAGATATTGATCCCCATCTCCTCTGCAATCCTCCCCAGCCATCGGGTGAACTTCGACAGGCTCACCACGTAAAAGCCCTTGTTGTGCATATGCTCCGGAACGACCGGAACCTTGAGTGCCCTGTTTTTCATGAGGTAGTAGAAGCCGTCCCCCCGGACAGTGGATTCGATGGGACATCCCCGCTCTTTATAGTCCGGGATCAGCTCGGCAAGGGCTTTCGGGTTCAGCACTGCGCCGCTCAATGCATGGGCTCCGATCTCCGCGCCCTTCTCGATCAGGCCGATCTCCGGGGCCATTCCCTTTTCCTCGGCTTTTTGGGCCGCACGGATGGCCCCGGCCAGCCCTGCAGGGCCTGCGCCCACAAATAACATATCGAATTGAATCTGTTCGCGCTGCATGATTACTCACCTTTCCTCATATTGATCACTGCACTTTTATGATAGGAGATGTCGAACCGGTCGCTGTATTCCCGAAGGGATTCCGTGGCCCCTAAAATCAGTACCCCGCCGGGACGGAGAACCGAGCCCAGCTTGGTAAAGAGAGAGCGCTTGAAGGACTCGGCAAAATAGATGGAGACGTACCGGCAGAGGATCAGATCAAAGCTCTGGGGGAAGATGAACGGGTTTTGAAGGTTGAATCTTTTGAACCGGACCCGATTTTTCAGGTTTTCGTCAAACCGCCAGATCCCCTCGGCCTGGGTGAAATACCGCGCCCGCTTCTCATCAGAGAGTCCCCGGTTCATGGCGATGGAATCGTAGCAGCCCGCGGTCGCGGTCGCAAGAGCCGTTGTGGAGATATCGGTGGCCAGGATCTCGATCCGGTCCAGCAGGGCCGGATTTCTCCGGGCGTGAGCCGCATCATTTAAAAGCATCAGCAGAGAATAGGGCTCCTGCCCCGTGGACGCGGCCGCGGACCAGATGCGAACCACACCGGTCTCCTGTGTCCGGTTCAGCAGATTGGGAACCTCCATCTCTTCCAGATACTCCCAGAGGCTCTTGTCTCTGAACCAGGAGGTCTCGTTGGTGGTCATCGCGTCCACGATCTGATCCCGGAGCTTTCCGGACCTGTCGGTGCGGGCCTTGAAGTGAAACTCCTGAAAGGATAGGCATCCGTGAAAATGGGCCAGATCGGAAAGACGGGATTCGATGAGGTACTCCTTGTCCTTTTCCAGATGAATCCCGCAGTGCTCCTCGATATACTGCTTCATCAGGATATATTCGGGCTCTGTGATCCTGAGCATTCCCCTACCGCTTCCTCGCGGATACGATCTCCGTGATCCGCTCGGCCATTTTAGGCAGCGGGAACATCTCGTCGGCCTGCCCTGCATCCACCACCGCGCCCGGCATTCCCCAGATTATGCTCGTCTTCTCGTCCTGAACAATGGAATAGCCTCCTTTGCGCCGGATCGCGCCCACCCCGGACATTCCATCGTTGCCCATGCCGGTGAGCACGACAACAAGGAGATTGCCCCCGAAGATCATGGCCGCAGACCGGAACAGGACATCGGCCGAGGGCCTGCAGGAGTTGACCGGCAGGGTATCGGTCAGGGCCGTGACCGGCGCGCCGAACCGGTCTTTTCGTAGCACCAGATGGCGCCCGCCGGGCGCGATATACATCACCCCCGGCTCCACCCGTTCTTCATCTCCGGCCTCCACCACCTGAAGGGCCGAGGTGCTGTTGAGGCGGGCCGCAAGGGTGGCGGTGAACATGGGCGGCATGTGCTGAACCGTGATGATCGGAACCGGGAAATTTCCAGGGAATGCGGGGATCAGCTCCTGAAGGGCGTTGGGGCCCCCGGTGGAGACGCCGATCACAACCGCTTCGATCCGGGGAATGGGGCGGCCGGTAGGGATGAACCGCTCCCCCCGCTTCCGGGGAGCCGGGGGAATGAAAAGGGAAGGGGCCGCCTTTTCCCGCGGTGCTTTCGGCGGTGCTTTCAGCGGCGCCTTGGGCGGCGGCGGAACGGCCGGGACAGGCTCATTTCCGATGCCCCTTGCCCTGCGGGAATATTTCCGGGTTCTGGCCATCGCGACCAGCCGGGAGAGGCTGTTCTTCAGCTCGGCTCCGCTCTTCTCCGGGGAATCGGTCTTGGGTTTTGAGATGAAGTCGAGAGCGCCGTACTCCAGAGCTTTTACCGTCTCTCCGGCATTTTCCGGATCGATGCCGCTGATCATCACCACATCGGTGTTCGGATGGTGCTTTTTGATCTCCCGGAGGGTCTCCATGCCGTCCATTTCCGGCATGAAGAGATCCAGCAGCACCAGATCGGGCTCCATCATCCGGATCTTGGAGAGCGCGATCTTTCCGTTGGTAGCTGTTCCGGCAAGATCGACGCCGCTGATGCCGGCCAGAATCTTCGACAGGATCAGGCGGTCAAGCACCGTATCATCGACCACCAGAACCTTGATGTCCTTTTCCATAAAAAAGTCCTGAAAAAAAGATAAAATATCTCTTGGGGCCGACCATCGGCCCTCAAGACATCTGCAATTTTACAATTTGAACCGATTTACAATTTGAACCGATCCACGATCCGGGCCAAAGACTGCGCCATTTCAGAGAGTTCCTGGGAGGATTGGTCGGTCTGGGATGCGCCCTCCGAGGTCTGCCGGGCCGCCTCGCTGATGTTCTGGATATTCATGGAGATGTCATTGACTCCTCGGGATGCCTCATCCGAAGCTCTGGCCACCTCCTTGATGCCGTTGAGCAGCTCGTCTATGTTTCGGGCAACTTCGGTTGCGGTCTTGGAGGCCTCGTCCGTGGACCGGGCGATATCCTCCACCAGTTGCGAGGATTCCGTTGCATTGGTCGCCACATTCTTTACCGTTGCGGCCGCTGCCGCCACCGATTTGGAGATTTCGCCGGCGGTCGCTGTCTGCTCCTCGGCAGATGATGCGATCATCTCGTTGATGGACGCGATGTTTTCGATGATGCTGTTGATCTCTTCGATGGCCGATACTGCATCATTTGTGGAGCGCCGGATCTGATCGATCTGATCCGCGATCTCGTCGGTCGCGTCCGCAGACTGCCGGGCCAGCTCCTTGACCTCCCCGGCCACCACTGCAAATCCCCGGCCCGCATCGCCGGCCCCGGCCGCCTCGATGGTGGCGTTCAACGCCAGCATGTTGGTCTGATCCGCGATGTCCTTGATCACCCCGACCACCTTGCCGATCTGCTTCGAGGCATTGACCAGGGCATCCATCCGGATGTCGATCTCTTTGGTTCTCTCCTTGGCATCCTGGGAGATCCGGCTCGCCTTTACCGTGTTCTTGGCCACCTCATTCAGGGATGCGGTCATCTCTTCGGCTGCCGAGGCCACGGAATCGACCTGTTTGGACATCTGCTCCCCGGAGCCGGCCATCTCCGCCACATTCTCCGAGGTCTTCCGGCTGGCTCTGGCCACGTTCTCAAAGGTGGAGGACATCTCCTCGGTCATGGCCGCGATGCCGGATACCGACGCGTTTGACTCTTCCGCGGCCGATGCGACCATGCCGACGCTCGCGTTCACCTGCTCCGAGGCCGCGGCCACGGTGTCGGCCTGGGAGTTCATCTCCTCAGCCGATGCAGCCATCTCCGCGGATACGGCCGAAAGCTCCTCAGAGGAGCCGGCCAGAGAGTTGGTGTTATCGGAGAGCTGCCGCAGGATCTCCCGGAGGCTGCCCACGGAGCTGTTGAGATCACTTGCCATCCCACCGATCTCGTCTTTGGTGTCGATGTCGAGATCTTCAGACAGATCACCCTGGCCAAAGCGGCGGGTGAAGGCCGATATCCGGTAGATGGGCGCAGTGATGAGCCGGGTCAGGACGATCAGGATGGCCGTTCCGATGAGCGCGGCCGCGATCAGCCCGATCCACAGGGTCAGGGTGCTCTCATTCACAAGGGTTACGGTCTCCTCTGAGACTTCCTGCATGCGATCCATCCCGGCATCGAAGGTGCTTTCGGCGATCTCGAGAACCCGGCGGGCCGTCTCATTCCGCTCTTCATTGAGCCGGTTCAACTCAGTGCTGTTCTCCAGCAGGTTCTTCATCGCTGCCTCATAGCTTTCGGCCGCGGCGTCTATCTCTTGGATCCGGCGCAGGCTATCGTCCTGTCGGCTCGTTGCTATCAGGCCATCGATGATCTCGTGGATCAGGGAGAACTGTTTCAAAGCCTCCCGGAGCATCTCCGGGTTCCCAAGAGCCTGGGCTTTGAAGTTGGCCACCCGGATCTCGTTGCCCTGATTGATGAGGCGGGTCAGCAGCCGCACCTTTTCGATCCGCTCGATCAGGGCCGGGGTGTCGGAACCGGACAGGATCTCTTGGGAAAGAGTTGCAAAGTGATTGTCAAGAGACTCCTGGCCATTGCCCATATACCGCTCTGCGGCTCGGTACAGATTCTCCCGGTTCTCGGATATCGCGCTGTTCCGGGCCACGGTCTTCTCCACCAGATCCCGGTAATCGTTCACGGCCGATTCCGCATCAGCGATCTGCTCTTTGAGCTTGGTCAGATCCGGATATCTGGCCACCAGTTCCTTGGCACTTTCAATATCCTCAAGGACATTTTTCAGATACTCCTGCCCCTCGTTCAAATACCGCGCCTCATTGGAGAGTCCGTATCCGCGCATATTGTACATGGTCATCAGGCTGTTCCGCTCCAGGCTCCCGGCCTCCGCGACTTCCGGGGCATATTCCCGGGCAAGACGCACAGAGGATTCTTCCACATCTTTGAGATTTTCGATGGTAATCCAGGCCAGAATGAGGGCAATGAGGAGGAGCAGAAAAAATGTCACCCCGATTTTTTTACCGATTTTCAGATTTTTAAACCATTTTACCATTGATCTCTCCTTTAAAAAAAAAAAGGGGGTTCATCCGATATGAAAACGGCCTCCGATCCGGGCCAGCAGGGAGGATGTCTCTGCCAGCGCATTGGAAGAGGCGTTGGTCTGAATTGCGCCGCTTGCGGTCTCCTGGGCCGTAATGCTGATCTCTTTGATGGTCTCGGAGACGCGATTGACGCCGGAAGAGGCCTCCTGTGCCGAAAGGGCTACGGTTCGTATGTTTTCCAGCAGTTCCTCGATGCTTTTTGCGCTGTTCTGCGAAGCCCGGGAGGAATTGTCCATAGACCGGGCAATCCCCCCCACCAGATCCGAGGATTCGGCCGCATTCTCCGCAGTCTCCTTCAGCCTGGCCGCGGCCCCGGAGATCGATTTTGCGATCTCGTTCGCGGTTGCGGTCTGCTCTTCTGCCGAGGAGGCGATCATCTCGCTTATGGAACCGCTCTTTTCGATGATCTCGTTGATGGCTTGGATGGAACCGGCTGCATCATCGATCGCGGTCTGGATATGATCGATCTGGTCGGCGATCTCGGACGCGGCCTCCGCGGACTGCCGGGCCAATGCCTTGACCTCCCCGGCCACCACGGCAAACCCCTTTCCGGCCTCCCCCGCGCCGGCCGCTTCAATGGTGGCATTGAGCGCCAGCATGTTGGTCTGATCAGCAAGATCCTTGATCAGCGTCACCACCTTGCCGATCTGCTGGGAGGCTTTCACCAGGATCTTCATCTTGCCGTCGATCTCCACGGTCTGCTTTCCGGCATCCCGGGAGATCCGGCTCGATTCCGCTGTGTGGCGGGCCACCTCGTTCAATGAGACCGACATCTCCTCGACCGCGGCCGAGACCGATGATATCTGCCCCGAGATCTCCTCGTTGGCCCCGGCCATCCGGGAGACATTGGCCGAAGTCTTTCGGCTGGAGTCGGCCACTTCCGCAAAGGTTTGAGAGATCTGCCGGATCAGGTCGGAAACCGCTTCGGCAGATCGGCTGGCCCCTTGGGCCGAAGCCGCCACCTGATCCACATTGGCCGCGATGCTGTTCGATTCGGACGCGGCTTTTACGGTCCGATCCTTGAGCCGGTTTGCGGACCCGGCCATCTGCGCCGAGACCGCTGCCATCTCCTGAGAGGATGCGGCCATATCCTCGATCACCCGCTGGAGTTCCATCATCATCTCCTTGAGGCTCTGTACTGCCCGATTGAGACTTGTGGCCATACTGCCCACCTCGTCCGATGCGGTGACATCCGCGTGCTGCGTCAGATCCCCGGCCGCCAGCTTTTCCGAAAGATTCTTCACCGAAAGGATCGGGACGATCAGCCCGCGGGCCACCGTCAGCCCCAGAAGTACTGCAAAGAGAAACGCGGCAAGGGTGATGATCCACATCCATATCGAGGCATCTTTGATCCCTTCATGGAGATCTTCGATACCCTGAGTCATATTCCGGACCACCAGAGCTTCCACGGCATCGGCCATTTCCATGAGATGTTCAAAACGCTTGTCAAACTGCTGGTCCGCATCGCCGCCGGTCCACATTCCGGAAGCGGCATCCCCTCGGCCCGCATACCGGGTGTGGGCATTCTGCACCAGTATTTTGATCTCGGCTTTGAGGGCTTCCACGCCTTTTCGAACCTCCGGGCTCTCTGTTGCGGAATATATGTTTTGATCCTCTTGGCTCCCCTCCAGGATCGCATCGCAATACCAGGTCGCCATGTCAAAGAGCCGCCAGACATCTTCGATATCCTCTTCGTTGTCGCCGGAGAGGATCTCCTCGAACCAGAGGTGTGCCTGGGTCACGGCGAGTTTGGCCTCCATGATCGCATCCATCTGGGAGGAGAGGTGCTGCCCTACCCGGACCCCGAACATGCCGGTGCGCTTTACCGAATAGAGACCGATCATGCCCACAACGGCCGTAATCACCGCAATAATCAAAAAAGCGCCCACCAGCTTCTTTTTCAGACCCAAATCCCCGAGAATCGACATCTGTTTCTACCCCTCCTTTTTTCCGGCCGCGGCCCGCATCACCTTCTCGAGCACGGCCGTTACATCGAGCAGAATCAGCAGATGCTCCCCCTGTTTGATCACGCCCTGGATCAGATCCTCTTCGATATCGGTAAGGTTGGGGGGCGGGGGCAGAATCTCATCGGTCTCCACCGTCACCACCTCATCCATCCGATCGATGAGAAATCCCACGATGTCCTCTCCCAATTCAACTCCATCCAGGCCGGCCCGATGGCGGTATCCGAGGATCTCCTCTTCGGTCTTGAAGATCAGCAGCCGGCTGTCGTCCACCTGTTCCGTAGATGGGCGGTTGAGGCAGACCTTCAGGTCGATGACGGTGACGACCCGGCCCCGGAGGTTCATCAATCCCTTCAACTGGGGCGGTGCGTCCGGGATCGGGCTTATGGACATGTGGCGGTAAACCTCCTTGACCAGAAGGATATCGACCCCCAGCAGGTTGTCGTCGAGCTGAAATGTCGCGATCTGTCGGTTCATGACAGGACTCCCTTTTTCCCTTTTCCTTTGATGAGCGCGGCCAGCTTTTCCAGAAGACTGGTCTTGTTGAGCTTCATCTCCCATTCGTCGAACCCGGCCTCAAATCCCCTCTCCCTCATTGGATTGCTGCTCTTTCCCTCGTCCCCCAGAGAGGTGACGGCCATCACCGGAAGGTTCTTGAGCCGGTCATCCCTCCGGATGGCCGCAATGGTTCCCCATCCGTCCAGCTTCGGCATGATGATGTCCAGAATGGCCGCATCCACTGTCTCCTCCTCCAAAATCCGGAGGGCCACGGCCCCGTTTTCCGCGATCAGCACTTCATATCCGGCCGATTCCAGGTACTCCTTCTCCACCATCCGGAAGAAGGAGGTATCCTCGGCCAGCAGCACACGGTATTTCCGCTGCGGACCCGATCCCTCCGCACGTTTGGTCGAATACCACTCGGGCGCGGCCAGCTCAAAGAGGGTGTACATGTCAGGAAGCAGTGTAATCCGGCCATCGAGCACCGCAGAGCCGAAAAGCCCCTGTCCCATGATGGTCTCCGTATCCAGGGAGACCGATGCGGCCACGGTATTGATCACCTGATGAAAGACGATCCCCATGGGATATTTCATCTGCTTGGGCACGATGATGCCGAGGATGTCGTCCGGGGTGCGCTCTGGACGGGCCACCGGCAGATAATCCTCCAGAAAGATCAAACGGAGCTTTTTGTCCTGATACTGGAGAAACTGCTTCTCTTTTATAGTTTCGATTTGGGAGGCCTGGATCTTTTCGATGCGCCGGATCAGCTCCAAAGGCAGTGCAAACCGCTCCGGGGTATTGTTGTCAAAGAGCAGCAGGGTCTGGGTCTCCTTCTCCCGTACCCGCTCCTCTTCGGTCTCGGTCTGATCGATGACGCTTTCCAGGCTCCGCACGGCCGCCTTTTTGACAATCCCGGAGACATCCAGGATCAAAGATACCCGGCCATTGCCCAGAATGGTCACGCCGGAAAAGGACTGCATCTTTTTGAGATACCGGGGCAGGGGCTTGACCACGATCTCCTCGGTGTTGACGATCCGGTCCACCAGAAGGCCGTACTTGGCCCCGCCATGTTTGATCACCAGAATCCGCAGAGGCCGGTTCCGTTCCTTCAGGCGGGCCTTTGCCGGGATCGGGGAAGGTTTTTGGGCCGATTCCTTGCCCGGTTCTATTTGGGATTCTTTGCCCGGTTTTCGATCCTCCATTTTTCGATCATCACCGAGATTGAGCACCCGGTTGAGATCCACCAGCGGCAGCAGCGTCTCCCGCAGGCGCAGCACCCATGCATCCTGGATGATGTCGATCCGCCGGTCGATCTCCTCGGGCTTCACCCGGACCAGCTCGTCGATATCCACCTCGGGCAGTATGAAATAGTGATCTCGGGCCGTGATGAGCAGCCCCGATATAATCGCCAGGGTCAGGGGGAGGATCAGGGTTACGGTGGTCCCATTTCCGGGATGGGTCTCGATGTCCACGGTTCCGCCCAGATGCTCGATATTGGTGATCACCACATCCATGCCCACACCCCGGCCGCTCAGATCCGTGACCTGCTCCGCGGTCGAGAAGCCGGGCCGGAAGATGAGGCGCACCCGCTCCCGGGGCGACATCTCCTTGAGCTGATCGGCTGTGATGACCCCTTTTTCAACGGCCTTCTCCCCCACCCGGTCTCCGTCGATCCCTCTGCCGTCATCGGAAATGCTCAAATGCACCTGTCCCCCCTGGTGAAATGCCCGCATCCGGATGGTCCCAAACCGGGGTTTTCCTGCCTTTTCCCGCTCTTTCGGGGGCTCGATCGCATGGTCCACGGCATTGCGGATCAGGTGGTTCAGGGGGTCTGACAGGCCCTCGATGATGGTCTTGTCCAGCTCCACATCCCCTCCCGATGCCGAGAGGCGCACCTCTTTTTCGTGCTTTCGGGCCAGATCCCGCACCACCCGCTGGAACTTGTCGAAGATCAGGGAGAGAGGCTGCATCCGCATCTGCATGATCTTCTCCTGCATCTCCGAAGTGACCCGGTTGATGTGCTGGAGAACCGAGGAGAGGTTCGGCGCGGTCTTGGTCAGGGGGAGTGCGGTCTGCATGAGCTGGTTTCTGCCCAGCACCAGCTCTCCGGCCAGGTTGACCAGCTCGTTTAAAAAGTTGACCCCCACCCGGATCTTCTCCTCGGTATGGATCATCTCCCGGAAGCGTTCCGCGCCTGTCGGTTCGGGGCTTGCAGTTGAAGGTTCCTTCTCTGCCGATGGTTGTCTGAAAGCAGCTTCGGGAATCGCCTCGGCCTGCTCTTCTTCTGATAATTCTGCTTCTGATGGTTCTGCCGGGGTTTCCTGGGGGGCCTCGGCTGCTTTTTCCTTTTGATGTTCGGAAAGATCGATGGGCGTGATCTGCGCGGGGGGCAGATCCAGGGTCTGGGAGACGGCATCCGGCTCCAGTTCCGTTGCAAAGATGAAATCAAAGCCCAGCTCGTTTTCGAGGCAGTCGGAAAGGCCCGTCACACTCCGGATATCGAGAAAGGAATCGACATACTGGCCCCCGGCCTCCATATTTTTGATAAAGTCGAAGGGGGTCTTGTTCTTCTTCCGGATGTCCGCGTTCAAAAAGATTGTGACGGCATACAGGAAAAGATCCCGCTCCACGAACCGGCGGATGTCGGCCTCGGAGATATCGAACTTTTTCAGTGCGCTCTCGGCCTTCTCCCCGGCAGGTGCGGCCTTTTCCGAAACCGTCACGGTGGTCCGATCCCGGGCATGGTCGTCGATCAGCCTCTGGAGGAATGCGGCCTGGGTCTCGATGTCAAAGGTCTCGCTCCCCACGATGTCCTCCAGCATGGCCTTGAGTGCATCCAGGCCCGAAAGCAGGGCATCGACGAGATCCGGCGAGAGGCCGATCTTCCCGTCCCGGAGCAGGGCCAGACTGTTCTCCATGAGATGGCTCAGCCGGCCGATATTGGCGAACCCGAAAAAGCCCGAGGCCCCCTTGATGCTGTGAATCCCCCGGAAGATCCTGTTGACGGTTTCAGTGTCAGGGGCCGAGCCTTCGCTCTCCAGAGCAAGAAGATCCGGCTCGATCTGCTGGAGATGCTGCTGGGACTCTTCGATAAATGCCGGAAGAAGCTCATCAAAATCAGACATCTTAACGCTCCTCTTCCCGGCTGATGGAGAGAATCGTGGTCAGGCGAAAAAAGCTGGCCACCTTCATGAATTTTTCTCCTGCACCGATGATCTCGATGTCTTTCCCCTCTGCTGCGGCCTGTCGATAGAGCCCCACGATCAGGTTGACCCCTAAAGAATCGACGATATCGATCCCGTGGACATCGAGAACTATCTGGTCAATCTCGGGGCGGGCCTCCATCCGCTCTGAAAAGAAATCCCGCAGTTCCTCGATCCGGCTCGCCACGAGATCGGTCTCCGGTATCAGAAAAATGGCCTGGTCTTCAATTTTCGTCCTCATGGAAAACTCCCTTGGCACTCTCTCATCGCTTTATCGGTCATTGAAACAGATGGTCAGGGTTCCCCCTTCCAAAGTGATTTCGTCGGCAATGGATCGCATAGCGGAAATCCCCCGCCCCCCGGTCTGGAGGACATCGATCTCCTCGATCCGGACCATTTCCCGGGGAAGATCGACCCCGGGCCCGCCATCGGATACCCGGATGCAGAACCGGTCCGCTTCAAAGAGAAGATCCAGATCCACATATGCCCCCGGCACCATCCGGTTGCCGTGGCAGACGGCATTGATCAGGGCTTCCCGGACCGCAATCATCACAAGATAGAGATCCCTGTCCACGGGCCTTCCCTTCTCCTCCAGAGTCTGACGAACCCAACCGCAGGCTCTGTCCACCCCTTTATAGCCATCGGAAAAGGAGAAATGGCAACCCTTTTCCACTAAAAGATCCGGATTGGGGGCCTTCAATGTGATCAGGATCATATCATCCTCCTGTCCCCAGCGTTCGATGGTCCGGTCAACTATCCGCTGGCCGATCTCCCCAAGGGTCCCCCGGAGTATATCGCTGTCCGAGGTCAGCAGCTCGATGAGCCGGCTCCGTTCCATCCCGTCCGAGAAGATGAAGAGGTAATCCCCCGGATCAAAGGAGAATAGATCGGAGAGGAAAAGATCCTCATCATCCAGCAGCCCCAGGCACATGCCGCCGCCCTCCATATCCCGGATGATCCGGTTTTCCCCATTTTGGGGCCGAACCACCAGAGGGCCCGGATTGCCGGCCGAAGCGATCCGAAGGGTTCCCCTTCGCTGATCCCAGAGGAGCGCACTTGCACAGAGGTGATACTGGTCATAGTCGGAGCGGTTCAGCTCGCTGTTGATCATCTTCAGCAGCTCCCTGGGCCGCTGGTTGGCCCCCCAGTTGGCTGTCAGAATCCCCATATAGAAGGCGCTGACATAGGAACTCAGCACATTGTGGCCCGCAACATCCCCTAAAAAGACCCCGCATCGGCCCGCCAGGTTGAATCGCCTGCAGCACGCGATATCCCCTCCGGCATCGGAGAGGGGGGAATAGGCGATGTTCATCAGGCCGCAGTTGGAGCTGCAGCCTTGGCGGATCAGATGGGCCTGGGCCTGGCGGACCTGGGTGGCCGTGGAAGCGCTCTGGAGCCGGGAGCCCCGCTGGCCCGCCTGAAAGATCGCGGATTCGATCATCCCTTCGATGGCCTCCTCGAACCGGTCGGCCGTCAAGACCCCGTCCGCGCCCAGTTGAACCGCGAGTTGAAACGCATCCGCATCGTATTCATCGGCATAGATGAAGAAGAAAACATCCGGATACTCCCGCTTGAACCGGGCCAGCACCCCGAGCCCGTCGATGCCGGTGGTGAAGATGTTGCTGACGATGATCCGGAACCGGTGCCGGTTCTTTTCAAAGATCGCAATGGCCTGATCCCCGTTGGCCACATGCGCGACCTCCATGAACCGCGCCTCGAGAAACCGCTTGTAGCGAAGGGCCCGCTCCCGGTCCTCCTCCACCAGCAGGGCCGAAAAGGAGGAGAGGGAGAGACTCTGCTTTTCAACCGGATACTCCTTCTCTCCATTGGCGGGGAGCGGGGGCCCGTCTCCGGGCCTGTCCGCGGGCCGGCCCGCGGCATATCTTTCGGCAATGTCTCTGAGCAGTCTGGCATCGATCGGTTTGGGCAGAAATTCATCCCCCCCCACATCCAGACAGCGGCGTCGATCCTCTTTTGAACTCATTGAGGAGACAATGATGATCGGGGTCTGGACCCCCATCCGCCGGATCCGCTCGATGGTCTCGTAGCCGTCCATGCCGGGCATGAGAAGATCCATGAAGATCATGGTGAAGGGATGGACGCGGATCATCGAAAGCGCCTCTTTCCCGTTCTTTGCCTCCATCACCTGAAGTTTCTGGGCATTCAAAACCCTTTTCAACAGTTCCCGGTTGAAAGGATTATCCTCGACGATCAATGCCGATGGCTGGTTGAAAGCTATTGATCTGTCGCTCATATCGGTGGCCGCGCCTTCCTCTAAAGATAACCTCTAAATATAATCAAAACGATTCAGCATTAAATACCATTTGTTTGTATCAATTTTTTCCATTGTCAGCAAGTCGGATTTCATGTATGTCTGCCCGGAAGTGATAAAGGCGCGTACCTAATAATGATCTATCATAAGGATGAGGAGCTGTTTGATGGAATTTACCGATTTTAAAAATATTCACGATATGCTCAGCAAAACCGTGGCGGCAAGTCCTCAAAAACCTGCATATCGGTATTTTATCGATGGGAATGAAAGAGAAACCGTGACATGGGAGGGGTTCTACGATCAGGTGCGGGGTGCGGCTTCGGCACTGATGGCCCTGGGCGTGGCCCCAGGGGACCGGGTCGCGATTCTCAGCGCCACGGGCTACAGATGGGTGCTGATGGATATGGCCATCGTGAGCGTCGGCGCGTGTACCGTGGGGATCTATCCTTCGACTCTGGCCCACGGATGCCGGTATATTCTTGAGCACAGCGGGGCCCGGCTCGTCTTTGCAGAGAATCAAGAGCAACTCGAAAAGCTCGCCACTGTCCGGGAGGAACTTTCCCATATTGAAAAGGCCATCTGCTTTTCCGGCGGAGAGGAGGACGCGGATTGGGGATGTTCCTTTGGGGGCTTTCTAAGGGAAGGAGAAAAGATCGAGGCCGATGCCTTCCAAAAGCGGACAGAAATGGTCAAGCCCGATGACCCGGCCGGGATCATCTATACCTCGGGAACCACTGGTCTTCCCAAAGGGGTGGTGCTGACGCACGACAATTTCACCTTCACGGCCCAGTCATGTCACGGATGCGCGGATTTCTCCGAAGCCACCGAGACCTTTCTCTTTCTGCCCCTGGCCCATGTCTTTGCCCGGACCGGGGTGCAGACCGCAATCCTCACCGGAACCGCCACCACATTCGCCCGAAGTCTCGATACCCTGGTGGATGACATGCGGATGGCCGCGCCCCACTGGTTCATCAGCGTTCCCAGAATCTTCGAGAAGATCCATGCAAAGGTGCTGGCCGGGGCCGAGGCCAAGGGTGGATTGGCCCTGAAGATGTTCCGCAGGGCCTGCGCGATCGGGGCACTGATGGGGGAGCACAAGCTTCGAAAGATCCCGGTTCCCCTGATTCTGCATATCCGGTACGCGCTGGCGCAGCGCCTGGTCTTTTCAAAGCTCCACAAGGCAATGGGGGGCCGGCTTCAATGGTGCATCAGCGGTGCTGCGCCCCTGAATCCGGACATCGCCCGCTTCTTCCACAGCGCAGGGGTCCTGATCCTCGAGGGGCTGGGGATGACGGAAAACACCTCCTTTTCAAACCTCAACCGGCCCAATGATTACCGGTTCGGCTGGGTGGGGCCTCCGGGGCCGGGGATCGAACAGCGGCTGGATACGGATGGGGAGATCCAGTTTTGGGGCCGCAACGTCATGAAGGAGTATTACCGGATGGAGGAGGCCACAAAAGAGGTCTTTACCGAGGATGGATGGCTGCGCACCGGGGATATAGGGGAGATCGACGAGAAGAATTTCTTGAGGATCACGGGCCGGAAAAAGGATCTGATCATCACGGCCGGGGGCAAAAATATCGCGCCGGCCGCGATCGAAACCGTCATTGCCGCGTCCAAATACATCGCGCAGGTCTTGGTGATCGGAGACCGGCGCAAATATCTGAGCGCGCTGGTGACCCCCGATGCCGACGCTATCAGAGAATATGCCGAAGCGCAGGGCATCTCCTTTTCCGATATCGATTCGCTGATCCAGGATGAGCGGATCATCCGGCTCATCGAAATGGAAGTGAAGGCCAGAAATGCGGGCCTTGCCTCCTACGAAACCGTCAAGAAGGTGACGCTGGTCCCGGAGTTCACCATCGCAAACGAGATGATAACCCCCACTTTGAAGCTCAAGAAGAACATCATCGAAGACCGGCACGCGGAAAAGATCGAGGCCATGTACGTCTGAGGCCGGGCCAGTGCGCTCAGGGGAGGGCGCTGCGGTACTCCGGAAGATCGGCCATGATTCAGCTCATCGCTTCCAGCCGCCTATCAGGTGGAGGTGAATATGGAAGATCACCTGTCCGCCGCCCTTCTCTACATTGAAGAGCAGCTTATAGCCCGATTCGGCCACCCCGACCGTCTTTGCGATCTCCTTTGCCAGCAGGAAAAGATCGGAGATGAGTGCCCCGTCATCATCGGTCAGATCGTTGATGCTGCGGATGTGTCTTTTGGGAACCAGCAGGACATGCACCGGGGCATGGGGCTTGATATCGTGAAAGACCACCATCTTGTCATCTTCATAGATGAACTCGGTCTCGGTCTGGCCATCAGCGATCTTGCAGAACAGACAATCCTTCTCCATCTTTTCTCCTTTCCGGGGGTAAGGGGTTTTAAAATTCGATATTGCCGGGGGTTCTGGGGAAGGGGATGACATCGCGGATGTTTGAGATCCCGGTCACCAGCATCAGCATCCGCTCGAACCCGAGGCCGAAGCCGCTGTGGGGAACGCTGCCGTACTTCCGGGAGTCGAGATACCACCAGTAGCTCTCCTCGCTCAACCCCATCTCCCGCATCCGTTCCAGCAGCACCGCATACCGCTCCTCGCGCTGGCTGCCGCCGATGATCTCCCCGATCCCCGGCACGATCAGATCCATCGCGGCCACGGTCTCATTGTCATCGTTGACCCGCATATAGAAGGGCTTGATGGTTTTGGGATAGTCGTGGAGGATCACCGGCTTTTTGAAATGGTTCTCGGTCAGAAACCGTTCATGCTCGGCCTGGAGATCCTTGCCGAATCCCACGGAATAGTCGAACTTCTTCCCGGAAGATTCCAGGATCGAAACGGCCTCCCGGTAGGGCAGGCGGATGTATTCGGAATCGCGGATGTTTTCGAGTGTCCCCATCAGCTTCTTGTCCACGAAGTTGGCAAACAATTCGATGTCGTCGCTGCACTCTTTCAGGATATGATCCACCAGATACCGGATCATCGCCTCGGCCAGATCCATGTTGCCGGAAAGGTCGCAGAAGGCCATCTCCGGCTCGACCATCCAGAACTCGGCCGCATGTCGCCGGGTGTTGGAGTTTTCGGCCCGGAACGTGGGGCCGAAAGTATAGACATCGCCTAAAGCCAGCGCGAACATCTCCGCGGAGAGCTGCCCCGATACGGTGAGATTGGCCTCTCTTCCGAAGAAATCGGCC
>JAABSZ010000074.1:0-17342 GCA_011390135.1 Desulfobacteraceae bacterium
GGTGGATACAGCCGCGGACTATATTGAAAACAGCCAGTCCCGGCTGCGCTACGATATATCGCTGAAGCATGGTCTTCCCATTGCAACGGGCGTAATCGAAGGCGCATGCCGTTATATTGTCAAAGATCGGATGGACATCACCGGTGCCCGTTGGCGGCTGATATCCGCCGAAGCTGTCCTTAAACTGCGTTCACTGAAGGCCAGTGGTGATCTGGATGATTACCTGCGGTTCCACTTCCAACAAGAGAAAGATCGGAACTATTTTTGGGTGGTGAAGGGTGAGAAGCAGGCAGTCAGATGAGTTGACGGCAAGAATAAGTTTCTATGAAAAAGAGCCGCACCCAATTCCAGATGATGTACATACGCTGAACAATCCATTGAACTGGGTGGGCGTGCTGTTGCGAAGCTGTTCCCGCAGTAGCTTCAGGGAGTATCGGTCACTGATCCCTCCGGTGGCCGGGTCCTCGACGCCCCCGGTATACGCGATGATCTTCTCCGAATAGCGGCTGTTCTGATTCAAGCTCGAAAGCCAGGTATTCTTCTCCGCTTCATACGCCGGAGAAAGGCTGTTGTAATTGTCCCAGCGCAGATCCGATCGATTGGGATCGGTCAGGCCCACGCCTTGCCAGAAGATCAGATCGACGATCTCCAGCAGCGTATTCCAGCCGATGCCCGCATCCCGGGCCGTATCGTTTGCCGCCTGGGAGCCGTGGTGGGGTGTTCCGAGGGTGATCAGTTTTCGGACCCGTTCCCCGCCCTTGCGGCCGGCAAAGCTTCCCTCAAGATGCTCCTGCTCCTCCATGTAGGCCCGGGAGACCAGCCCGCCCAGGCTGTGACCCATGAGAACCAGCTCCGTATCCACCATCTGACCCGAGGTGATCGCCTTATCGATCCCGATGCGCAGATCTTCTCCGATGGTTGAAACGGCGATGATGTTGCTCAGATAGTGGAACCGGTAGAGCTTGTAAGTGTCGTTCAACGTGTCGGTCGTGTAGAAGTATTCCAGAAATTCGTTGAAATACGCCTTTTCACTCTCCGATGCACCGGTGATGCCGTCGAAGGTGGCCCCATCCGTTCCGGTGAAGCCGTGGATGAGGACCAGCGGGGTCCGATCGGGTTCGGCCGATTCCCGGGTGTCGATATCCGCAATGAGCCGGGTGGCGGATTGGGGAACATAGGCCCCATGCGCGATAGGGGCCGCAATCAGCGCGGAGCAGATCAGCCAAAGGAAAAGATGTATCCAAGGGGTCCGTGGGGCGAAAGGTTGCATTTTTCTTCCTCCGTCAGGCATAAAATGTTTATTTAAACCTCTACAGTACCACTTCGATGGGAATGCAATGGCTTTTCTCCTTCCCCGGAAAGATGGAAAGGATCTGGCCGGAGAACAGTCCGATTCCGGATCAGAAGTAGAGATGAACGTCGTTCGATTCCTCCCCCCGGTCGGGATGGAACGGGGGGAGGAATCCTGTCAGAGATACAAATCAGTCCGCTTCGATGGCGGTTTAGTCCACAGGCGCGTTATATGTGGTCCATACCACCGAATCATTGCCGTCGGTTGCGATGAGTCCTCCATGATTCGCGTTTGAGGTGGCGTCTGAAGCCGTGGTTCCTGTGCCGTCATTCAGTTTCCAGTATCCGGCGAGGCCGGATTCGGCCCCGGTCAGTTCGCTGTTCATATCCGCTTGAATTTCGATCGGCGTCCTTGCGTAATTCCAAAAGCGGACATCATCCATGGCACCGTCAAAAGAATGACGGCTTGAATAGGGGTTTGTACCCAACAAAATATCACCACTTAGCGCGCCGCCCATGGTCAAAATTCCGGTCGCAGTGTCCTTTAACGCGCCGTTCACATACAGACGGGCTGTCTGGGTATTATCGGCCGCCACGCTGACCACGGCAGCCACATGATACCAATGGTTGGTCAGAAATTCCATGCCCGTGTCATCACCCGTGGCTTTCAGGTTGGCGATTTCTCCAGGATATGCATCGAATTCAATGTGATAAGGATTGTTATCCGTAAGGTCCATGAAAACCCGCCACCGGTAGTCGGCGTTCTCCTTGGCTGCCAGAACCTGGGTTTGAAGCTTGTCCGGCTTGAACCAGAACTCGATCGTAAATGCCACTGATTGAAGCGCGTTTATACCCGGAATGCGGATACCGTCATCCAGGCCATCGAATTTGACCGCTTTTCTTTGCGGGTGCAAGTCGGCGGGGTTTTCAACCCAGTAGTTGAGCACCTGAAACCGGGCCATGGGATCGGTGTCTGATGTATAATTATAGGTAAACAATCCATATTCGTATCGATGATTGTCATAGGCGGTAGGCTCTTCGATATCCCCGACAACCCCTTCATACATCGTGGTGTTTCCAGTGGAAATCTCATAAGCTCGGGTTCGGGACCATCCCTCGCTGGACGCATATCCGGCCCCGGCCACACTGGCGCCGACCTCGTATTCAACCGATATGGTGTGGGATTTGCCGCTGGAGTTTTCAATCGTTTTTTCAAGAGAAGCCTGTGATGTGCCGGCGCCTTGCCCCAAGCTCATCCGCTCACTCTCCCAGGCATCGTAGGCCGATGAAATCCCATTTTTATCCGTTGGCGTGGGATAGGAATAAATATCCCCCGGCGTGTGCTTGAATACATCTTCACCGATTTCAGGGCCCACCGGTTGCCCCGAGGAGCCGGCTCTGTCCTTGTTGTAGGCATCCAGCGTCTTTTTGACAGTGATCGGCCCCGATGCCCTGGGCACATCGATGGTCATGGTTTGATACCCGTCGGCGTCCGGCTGGAATTTCGTTTCAGGATGCCCGATGATATTGTATTTATAAGACCTGTAATACATCTCCTGGTACACCACGCAGTCATAGGGGAAGGCGCATTCATAGCTCGCGCCATAGGTTTTTTCCTCTGTCTGGGTATCGGTTTTTGTAAACTCGTCCTCAAATGTGGCGCTGGCCTCGACCGAGGCAAATCCCCCGGGACTTTCGATCTCAAATGAATAGGTGGTCCCGTAACTGGCGCCAACTTCGGTGGTGGTGGAACTGCTCTCGCTGGTTAAGGTGCCGTAGCTTGAAGCGGTGTTGTCCCGGTTCTGAGAAACAGAATCATTTCCCCAGGCCGGCGGAGAGGCGATGGCAATAATGGGAATGGCCTGGGTGGTGACATCCCAGAATTCACCGGTATATTCCATCATCAGGTTGTCCCCGTCGAAATCACCGGCCAGAATCCAGGGCCGGGTATTTTTCGTCACGCTCACCGACCATTCCTTTACCGGGTAAAAGTTGGCATCGTTATTAGCCTTGAAAATTTTGTAATAATAGCGGCCATTGTTTTTATCCCGGTACGCGAAACAGACCTCGTCTTTCCCGTCGGTATCAAGGTCGCCCGCGGAAACCGTTCCAAACAGGGTGTGATTGTAGGATTCAGGCTGCACGGGTTTCGACTTGTCCGGAGACACATACCAGACATGCAGCCAGGTCTTATCGCCTTCTCCCGGCGTGGATACGGCCACATCATCTTTTCCATCCCCGTCGAAATCGCCCACAGCGAGAACCGGGTCAGGTCTTCCCCATCCCACCCGTTGACTGCCTTCCGGGTTGATCCATTTGGAGCCCATAAAATCCCACCCAGGTTGATTCACGCCTTTATGGGTGAAGCATTCAAGCTTGATTCCGGTCCTTCTGCCATAAACCATACCATACACAATATCGGTTCGGCCGTCTCCGTTAAAATCTCCCACTTCCAGATTCAACCATGGGGATGCGTCCGTGCTTTGAAAGATTCCACCGTCATTGGTTGTGCCTGAATTAAGAACGCTGCTGTACCAATGATATATAAGGCCATCACCATCAGCCCCATATATTCTTGATTCTACACGATTTTCTAAAGTACGTGCGAAGGTAATCCAATTTCCTTTCTCTTGATGGAGCACATGACCGGATGCGACCCGGACATCTTTGGCCCTAGTTAATTGTCTGTTGTAAGAATCTTTGTTGTGCGTCAGTTTATCCATTTGGACGAAGTCGTGATTTGCATCATCAAATACCCAAAGGATATAGGCGTGCTTCAGGTTCGGTGCGCCGGTATTGTCGGGAATCCGTCCGAATGATCCCGCCACCATGGTTTCATCTAATCCGTCATTGTCAATATCGCCCAAAGCCACATCCACATGATAATACCCGTCGAAATCCGCCATCCTGGCGTCCGCATCCTGTCCGAGATGGATGGTATGAACGATGTTGAATCCATCACCGTCAATATAGTGTAGTTTTATGTATTGACGGCGGAGGGTATCCCCGTCCGGTCCCTTGGCAGTACCATATTTATATAAGGTCGCGAGGAGAATGTCATCCTTCTTGTCTCCGTTTATATTTCCCTTCACGCCATCGCAAACCCGGCTGGCCGAACCCATATCGACCCCCAGGTTATCATGCAGGATGCTGTAGCTGTTTTTGGCATTGTCGCGCATCGTGCCATAGACATAGCCGCTTGTGTCCCGGGGAATAAATGCGGCAATTTCCTCGGAAGCCAGTATGCGCGTAAAATTGTTTTGCAGCGGCGGGTTGGGTTTATCATTTTCGGTCGCGTAATCCGAGAAGTGGGAGATCAGAGTCGTGACTGCGCCAGTGCCCAGAGAGGTGTGTTTTGCGGCCCATGCATTCTCCTGCACCGTGGTGATCGCGTATTGCGAGGCGGCAATTCCCAAGGTGTTCAGCAGATCGGCATCATAGGGTATCGTCAGGGTCGCCGGAAGATTGAAGGTGAGGCCGTCGGGGAGAAGCTTGAATGGCATTCCCACCAGATCTTCGTCAATGGGATATTGCGTCAGCGGTTCAATGCTGATCTGCGTGGGCGCATCGAGCGCGCCTTCAGGAATTTCAAGACCGATGCCATTGGGCAGACTGAAGGAACCGCCTGCCGCATCGATGGTCTGGCTGATGGTGGTCATGGGCCAGCCGCTTACCGTAAAGGTTGCGGTATCCGATCCCGCACTGTTCTGGCAGGTCAGGGTATAGGTTTTGGCAGGTGTAAGGAGTGAGAGCGTGATGTTGGTAATATCCCCGGAAACCCGCTGACCCACGCCGTCGGTTATCGAACAGACCGGCTCTTCGTAAGGATATTCCACAAGATCCCAAGTCCACATCACCGGGACGGACATGTCTAAGGGTACAATGACGGGACTGGTCTTGAAACCCGCAATCTGTGGAGCGACCGCGGTTTGAAAGGCAAAGAGCTTTTGATCCGTACCCACGGTATTCGTTACTTCCAGGACATAATTGGCGGCCTGTGAAATGTTGATCGATACGCTCCCACCGCTGGTAATACTCACCTGGCTTGCGGGGTCATCTTCCGGGTATATCACCGCTGAAGGCGCCGGATTCGGGGTGAGGGAATATGTCCAGTCAATGGTGATCGCGTTGGGGACCCCGGGCGTCAGAATGGAATCCGAAGCGTTTGCCGTGGCTATTCCCGGCGGAATATTCAGCCCGGCGTATCCAGGCACCAGAATCGTGTAGGTGCCTGTGGCGGGGATGCCGGCAGATACGTTGTCCGCGGCCTCATCAACTATGGAATGCGTCAAGGCGGTCCATGCCCCGTTTTCAAGCATTCCGATCATCAGATCCCCCTCTGACACGCCCGCGGGCAGGGCGGCCGGATCATAAGAAAGTGTCATAATAACGGAATCGTTGAAGGCCAGCGCTTCAGGGTAAATTGTCACCGGCTCCCCGACAATACCCTCATAGGCGGGATATCCCGTGGCCGACCTCTGGGTAAACTCGGTGAGATCCGTTACCGCGGCCGGAAGGAAATCGAGCATGACGCCGCCCTCTTCGAATGTTCCGCCGCCCGCATCCGCAGTGTCGGGCGGAAGAGTATCGATTATGCCGGCGGTGACTTTCAAAGCATAGATGACATATTCGAGATCTCCTTCACCGTTTCGAAGTTGGGCAGTTGACTGAAGTCCGAAAATGGCATCGCGGACATCAACGATACTGTCCAGGTTCAAGTCACCGGGAAGAGCAATGGCAGATGGCAAATTTTGAAAAAAAATCAAGAAACAGAAGAAAAAAATTGTTAAAAAATTTGATCTCATTCTCAATCTCATTTTAACCTCCTTGTACATTTTCTCATTTCCTTTATTCCGAATTTCAAATGTCTCCTGTCGATTCGGGGACGTCTCTTCCCCATAGTTTGATTCTTTTTATAGTCCGATTTCTCCTGTCGGGTCAAGGAGTATTTTAGAATAAATGGTTGAAAATTTTAGAATAAGCTGGTACTATAGGGTAACAGAAAGTGTGTTGCAGAAAGAGTCGGAGAATCATTTCAAACGGAGGCGGGCATGGAGAAGAGGGAATCGCGTGATCAACATTCTGAAACCGAAGGGAAAACCGCTCTCTGGAGTGTCTTTCCCTCCATTGAAACGATTTTTGATTTTCGGCGGAATGATCCGGATGTTGCAGAAAAGAGCCTTCCGGCATTTTTCCGCTTTGCCCGCGAAAGCGGTCTGATTTCCCGCGAGAGCGAGCCCGATTTTCTGGAACTGATCCGGGAACACGAAAACCGTTTTACTGCCCGAAATCCGCCCATGGGGCTCGACTTCAGCGATCTCATGGACCGGATATCGGGGGATCGTTCGGTCAATCATCTGGTGACAGCGGAACTGCTGCCCATCTCCCGCCGGTTCCGTCTGCCGGATGTGCAGGCCTCCATGATCAGCCGGATGCGGAAGAATTTCAATCCCAATACCCGGGCAAAGCAGAACCTGCTGCGGGTCATCGCGTTCTGGATCGGTCTGAACCGGCCCTATTGGGGATGGAATTTTCTAACCCTGATGGAGATGAAGAAGCGCGCAGACCCCCAGAGCGAAACAGACCAAAATGCCGGGGTCCGGATCTCTTTCCAGGTGACGGGCCGGGGGGATGTGCTGTCGCCCGAGGCGGTTGAATGGCTGAAGGGGGAGCTGATGGAGTGCATGAAGAGTCTGGAGATGTTCTATATAGACCCCCGGCAGGTGACCAGCGCGGCCACCACCGTCTTTGTCAATATCCCGAGGCTCAAAGGATATGCCGGGGATCTGACCCTCTATTCCCGGGCGCTGCGCAATGGCATGGCCCTGGCCCACCAGATGCTGATCCGGTGGGACCTGAACAGCTTCAGCGGGCTGGGCAGCCATATCGTGATCGCGATTGCCGCGGGCGGTTTCGCTGATCTGGATATGTTCATCCAGGCCATGCTCAAGGCCCGGCTGTCGGAGGAAGATCTGATCCGGATGACGCCCTTTGTGCATCTTTGCGCCAACCTCTCGGAGATCAAAGTCGTTTTCCGCCGTCCGCCCCGGGAGGTGAGGCTGTACGACGGAGAAACCCTGACGGTCTGGTGTGTCAACTCTCTCTGGAGCCATATCTATTACGATTTCGTGCCGCCGCTTGTCAAAAGCCTGCCCGGGGATTCTTCCGGATACCGCCGTTTCAAAAAGAGCCTTGCCATTTCAGATGTTCGGGAGAATCCGGTGCTGGCATCGGTCTACAAACACCTGGAAAACAGCCTGCTGATCATCGAGATCGCCAAGACCTGTCTTGCAAAGGGGATGTTTCACGAGGCCGACGGCTTCATCTCCATCCTTTTGGCCATCCATCCCTTCCATGTGGTGGCCCGTGCGGTCCGCATGATCATCCGACTCAACATCGCGCTGTATCAACCGGAATTCTCCGCAGCCCGGATCTCTTTTGCCGAGGCCGTAAACGAGGGGGAATTCATCATCGAAAAGTGCCGGGTGGAGGATGAGGAGGTCTTTTGCGAGCTGGGGCAGGTCTATTTCTCTCTGGCCCGGCGGATGTTCAGCATGTGCAGGAAAACCCGCGATGAAGCCCATCGGAAAACGCTGCGGGATGAGGTGATGAAGAACCTGACAAATGCCCGGCGCTGTTTTGAAAAGGGCCGAACCATCTCCCCCAGCGGAAAGGGGAAGCGCTCGCTTCACTGGTGTTTTCGGATCTGTGCGGTTCAGCGGGTTCTCGAGGCCGATGAGCAGGCTTTTGCCTTTGCCGGGGAGGATGCGCGGGTGTTGACGGATCGCTTCGACATCTTCCGGCAGACGGCAATGGAATTCTTCTGCAGCCTGGGATGGGCCCAAAGGCTGCCGGAAAAGGGAAAAGGATATTCCCCGGAAGAGGAGGCGGAGTTCTTCGAGCATATCTTTCAGTCGTTTCAGCTCTATGACAATGCTGTCCTTTTGAAAACCTATGCCGCGAACATCAAATATGCCTTTGCCGTTCTGGTCTTTGATTTCACGCCCCGGCTGACGGTGGGGCTTTTGAAGATGGTGCTGACCTGGCTCGATGAATCGAAAAATCAGGCTCATGCTCTGGATTCAAAAACGTCGGATATCCGCACCATTGTAAACTGCTACTCCCATATCCAGCCGGCCCGGGCGCTGCTGGAGCGAATCCGTCGGGCCGATGAATACCTTCGATCCTACTATACAGATGAACTGGCCCTGGATGATGATCATCCCATCGAACGGGGGCGGGAGGTGAAGTTCACGCTGATCAATTTTTGCGAGGCGGTTTTTGCCGATGAATCGATGCGCCCTGGATTTGATCCTCCTTGACTTCCGTGCAAATGAATTGCATGATGCAATGAGGTTGCAGGATGGTCTGTTTTAATGGAATAGAAAGGGTAAAGGATGAAGAAGGGACTCTTTTTTTGTTGTTTGATCAGCGTCTGGATCAGTTGTCTCAGCGTTTCGGCAGACATTGCATACGGGGCCGAAAAGATCTCCGTTTTTGCCGGTATCCTGCCGCAGCGCCATTTTCTGGAACGGATCGGCGGAGAGCGTCTGGATATCACGGTTATGGTGGAGCCGGGGGCCAATCCGGCCTCGTATGAGCCGAAGCCCCTTCAGATGGCAAAGCTCTCCAAAGCCCTGGCCTACTTTGCGGTCGGGGTCCCTTTTGAAGATGCATGGCTCGACCGGATCACCGGGGCCAACCCGAAGATGAAGGTTGTCCGAACCGATGCGGGGATTCAGAAGAGAGCGATGGCCGCACACCATCATGAAGACCATGACCATGATCCGCATGGGAATGAGCGCGGCGAGCATGGCTATGATAAGGCAAAAATCCTGCCGGACCCTCATATCTGGCTCTCTCCGCAGCTTGTGATGAAACAGGCCGAAAATATCGTAAATGGCCTCTGCGCGGTCGATGAAGCGGGCTGTTCCCGCTATAAAGAGGGGTATGCCCGTTTTTTCGAAGAGATCGAAATCCTTCACAAAGAGCTGCAGAAGCAGTTGGAACCCCATCGGGGAAGCCCGTTCATGGTCTTTCATCCCTCCTGGGGATACTTTGCCGAGGCATATGGACTCCGGCAGATCCCGGCCGAGATCGAAGGCAAACGTCCCAAACCGGCCGAGCTGAAGGATCTGATCCAACTTGCGCAGCGGGAAAAGATCCGAACCATCTTTGTTCAGCCCCAGTTTTCGACCCAGAGCGCAAAGATCATTGCCAAGGCCATCCGCGGAAAAGTCCTCTTTATCGACCCTCTGGCGCAGGACTGGACCCAAAACCTGCGGGATTCCGCGGAAAAGATCTCCAATGCCCTGAAGGCTGAAAACCGCGGCAACAGATGATCGAAGCCCTTCAGTTCGAGTTCATGCGCAACGCCTTGATGGCCGGGCTTCTGGCCGGGATCACCTGCGGCGTCATCGGAACCCTGGTGGTGGTCAACCGGATCGTCTTCATCTCCGGCGGCATCGCGCATGCGGCCTACGGCGGCATCGGCATCGCGTTCTTCTTCGGCCTTCCCTACCTGGTCGGGGTGCTCGGCTTCTCTCTTCTGGTCTCGATGCTCATGGCCTGGGTGACACTGAAGAACCGGCACCGCTCCGACACCGTAATCGGGGTTCTCTGGGCCATCGGCATGGCCATCGGAGTGATCCTTATCGATCTCACCCCGGGCTACAATGTCGATCTTATGAGCTACCTCTTCGGCAGCATCCTCGCGGTTCCTGACAGCGATCTCTGGATCATGGCGGTCATGGGCGCTCTGATCCTCTTCTCGGTCTTCTTCTTCTATCACGAGTTTCTGGCCATGTCCTACGATGCTGAATTTGCCCAGCTCAGAGGGGTCCCGGTCGGGTTTTTCCATTTCTTTCTCATCGGCATGATCGCGCTGTCGGTGGTGATGATCATCCGGGTGGTGGGGCTGATCCTCGTAATCGCGCTGCTGACCATTCCCCCCTATATCGCGGAACGGTATACCGATTCCCTCATCAGGATGATGCTCCTCTCGACCATACTGAGCATCTTCTTTACCGTCATGGGGCTCTGGCTCTCCTATACCTTCAACCTGACCTCGGGCCCCTCCATTATAATGGTTGGAGGCGTCGCGTTTTTTCTCTCCTTTCTCATCGATCATCTCCGCAACTGAAAACCGGAAGTTACTAAAGTCCGATTCCGTCCGACTGACCCATCAATTTCCAGAAAAAAACCTCAACCCTGCTTTTTACGGGTTTTCTGCCAATCAAATACACCCTTGTCCCTATTTCGATCTATCTGCCATCCCATTACCATTGAACAGAGTAACAAAAGGCGAATTATTTTCAATCCCATGAACCCTTTTCAAAGAGAGGATGGACAATGGATATTCAGAATTCGGAAACAGACAAGGAACAATTCGGACCCAAGCACGGGCAGAACTATCCGCCGGAGCGGACCGTCGTGACCGACGAGAAGGAGACCCCGGATATTACCCCGAATCCGGGTCTTTCGGGCGAGAGCAGTTCCTGGACTCATGAGGCCGGGGAAAAGGCCCGCTTCGAGGCCGGCAAGGCCAAGGAGAAGATCAAGCATCAGGGCCGGGAAAAGGCCAGAGGATTCATCCACGAAGGCAAGGAGCGGACCTCAAAAGGGCTTTCTAACACGGCCGGCGCTATCCGGAGAATGGGCGAGCAGTTTCAGGATCAGAACCAGGAGGGTTTGGGCCAGTATGCCGACACCATCTCCCGGCAGATCGAGGGGTTTTCCGACTACCTGGACAAAAGAAACCCGGACGAGATCATGACGGATATGCAGACCGCAGCGCGCAAACGTCCCTGGGCCGTGGTCGGCGGCGCTTTCATCCTCGGGATGCTGACATCCCGGTTTCTGAAGGCTTCCAAATAAATCGACGATCAGGAGGTAATACCATGCAGATGGAATTGAGAAAGGAAGATCGGTCTTTGGGAGAGCTTTTTTCCGATCTCTCTCAGGAGATCTCCACCCTGGTCCGTCAGGAGTCCGAACTTGCCAAGGCCGAGATCTCTCAGAAAATGGCGAAGGTTATGAAATCCCTGGTGGTGCTGGGCCTCGGTCTGGCGTTTGCCTATGCAGGCTTTCTGGCGCTCATCGGCGCGGCCATCGTGGGGCTCTGGTATGTGATGCCCCTCTGGCTCTCCGCGCTGGTGATCGGGCTGGCGGTGCTGTTGATCGGTGCAATTTTCGCTTTTGCGGGCATCAGACGGATGAAGAAACACTCATTGGTTCCCGAGCAGACCATTTCCACCCTGAAGGAGGATAAACAATGGCTCAAAGAGATCAAATAATCGAAGGGGAATATCAGGAAGTCGATGGGCAAACCCCTCGGCCCCATACAACCGACACGAAAACAGCAAAGCAGAGTATTCGCGAGTACCAAGTTTCCAACGCGGACAAGATGAGCAGCGATGACGAGGAACTTATCGGGATTCGAACCGAGATTGCCACAACCCGCCGGGAAACCCGGGAGACCCTGAAGGCCATCCAGGATCAGTTGACGCCGCGATATCTCAGGAACCAGGCACAGGATAAGGTTCGGGAGATGACAGTGGATCGGGCAAAGGATGCCGCAAATACGGCAAAAAGAAAGGTGAAGAGTATGAGTTCCAATATTTTCGATACCATGCGCGACAACTGGCTGCCCACCGCCATGATCACCGCAGGCATCGCCTGGCTGGTGAAGGAGAACCGGAACAGCGGCAATGGACGCGATATGCACTCGGCCCAAAGGATGGCCTACGGCGAGGGACCCCGGTATTATGAGTGGGAGGATGCGCCGGATGATCAGTTCCGCCCGAGAAATCCCTATCAGGGCGAGCCGATTCCCGAAAGAGGAAACGGCCGCAGCTCCGGAACCGTAAAAGAGGGGGTGCAGAATGCAGGATACAAGGCCACCCATGCCGCATCCCGCGCGGGAGAGAAAAGCCGGGAAGCAGCCCGGAGAATGCGTGACGGCGCCAGAAGTGTCGGCGAGGATGCCCGGGATCAGTACCGGAGAGCCAGAAGAGGCTTTTTCGAGGAGCTTCAGGAAAACCCGCTGGCCATTGCCGGCGCGGCCATGGCCATTGGTGCTGTTTTCGGTCTGGCCATCCCCGAGACCGAATATGAAAACGAGATGATGGGCGAATATCGGGATGATATGGTTCATGAGGCCAAAAGAAAAGGCCAGGATACCTTTGAAAAAGCCCAGCATGTCGCGGAACATGCCGCGGAAGAGGCCATGAGTGCCGCAAAAGAGGAGTCTCAAAGACAGGATCTCACCACCTGACGATTTGCCCCCTGACTTTGTTGAACCTGCACAGTTCCCCTTTCTTTAAAAGCACTTTTGAAGAAGGGGGAATTTTTTTTGGAGCAAAGCTGTAAATATTCCCTTTACGTTTGGTCGAAACCGATGTATTTTGAACCTGTCCAAAGGGATGGGAAAGTTTGAACCTGTCCAAAGGGATGGGAAATCATGGTAAAGCAATAGAAGAGAAATAAGAGAATGCTTCAGCAGAGCCAAATAGAGGGAATAAAGGCTTTAAAACCCCTTGATTATGAGCGGTATTTAAGCTCCCTTTTGAAAAGCGACCGCCGCGATTGCGCGGAAGTTGTATATCGGCATATGGATCAAAAGCTGCCGGTGAAATCTCTTTATGAGGATCTCTTCCGCCGCTCCCTCTATCGGGTGGGAGAGATGTGGGAGCATAACCGGATCTCCGTGGCCACGGAACACATGGCCACCGCGATCACCGAGGGGTTGATGAATGAGATCTTTCCGAAGATCATCTCCCCCAAAAGAACCGGAAAGAAGATCATCATCGCCAGCGTGGAAGGGGAGATGCATCAGGTAGGCGGAAAGATGGTGGCCGATATCTTCGAGATGCACGGCTGGGACAGCTTCTATGTCGGCGCCAATACTCCCGTGCTGGAGCTGATGCGCCTGATGGATGAGATCTCTCCCCATATGCTGGGCCTCTCGTTGAATGTCTATTACAATCTCGGCTCTTTAAAAGAGATGCTCCGGAAGATCCATCAGCGCTGGCCCGATCTGCAGATCCTGGTGGGGGGACAGGCTTTCACCTTGGGCCGCTCGGAATTTCTCTCTCCTGAGCCGAATGTTTTTTATCTCGATTCCCTAAATGCGGTGGAAAAATTCATTCAAAAATGTTGAAGACGGATATGGTAACCAAAACTGTCAAGCCCAAGCCCGTAGATCTTTTCAAGAGCCTCCGATGAAAGGAACAGAGATGGATTACGAATATCTGATCGAATCGGCCCGGAAGCTGAAATCTTTTCCGGCCTCTTCGGCACAAGCCTATGATCGAAATCGGGAGAAGATGGCGGCCGAGGTGACCGCTCTCATGGAGAAGCGCTCCGATATCGAAAAGATCGTCGGGGCCGACAACCTGGAGATGATGCGGGACAATCACCGGAACCATGCCCGGTTCATCGCTTCGATTCTGAAGGATTTCAACCCGGAAGTCCTTGTGGAGACCATCCTCTGGGTCTATCGGGCATACCGCTCCCGGGGATTTCATGTCACCTACTGGGCATCCCAGCTCAACGTCTGGCTGCAGGTCCTGGAAAAGAACCTGCCGCCTGAAGATTATAAAGCCATCTATCCCCTCTATGACTGGCTCATCGTCAACCTTCCCATTTTTTCAAAACTCTCTGGAAAGCAGCTCGAATCGAGATTGCAGGAGGCCGTGCCGGGGCACGGTTAGTACCGGCCGGAGATGCTTTCCATCGAAGAGATCCTGAAGGAATCCGCAAGCCCCCTGCCGAAAATCTGGGAGGAGAGTCTCTCTTTGTCCCTGGGGGTTTTCGACCCGGAGGGCTCTCTCTGCTATGCCAATCGCGGAATGCGCCTGCTTCTCCAACTGGAGGAGAATCCCGTTCCCACAGACTGGTTCATCAATCCGACTTTTGAACGTCTGGCCGCAGCGCCAATCTCCCCCGAACCGATCTTCGAGGGGTTCATGACCTTTGGCGACGGCCGGCAGATCAGCAGATCCGTGCTGGGGAAGGTCTATAGGCAGAAGAATCATCTGCTGGTGGCCGGGGAATACGATCTCATGGAGCTGGATCGCCTCAACCGGGAGGTGCTGGACGCCAACAAGGAGATCAACAACCTCCAGCGGAAGCTGCTCAAGGAGAAGGCGACCTTAGAGCATACCCTGGATGAACTTCGAAGAACCCAGGAGATGCTCATCCAGTCGGAGAAGATGAATGCATTGGGCCAGCTCGTGGCCGGGGTTGCCCATGAGATCAACAACCCGATTGCCTATGTGAGCAGCAATGTCCACAGTCTGGGGGACAGTTTTGCCGACCTTTCCCAAGCCTTTTCGGATCTGGATGGACTGATCCGGGAGATGAACGATCCCGGTTCCCTGGATCGTGTGGAGAAGATCCGGGAGGCCCACGACATCGATTTTGTGCTGGAGGATTTCGAAGATCTCCGGTCGGCGACCCTCGAAGGGCTGGACCGGGTAAAGAAGATCGTGGAGGATCTGAGAAACTTCTCCCGGCTGGACGAGTCGGATCAGAAGCGGGTCGATCTGCTGGAGAATCTGGAAAGCGTTCTCGCTATCGCGGGTCCTGAGCTGAAGAAGCAGCGTATCCAGCTCGATCTCGATGTGGAAAAGGGGCTGCTGCTGGATTGCTATCCCGCGCTGCTCAACCAGGTCTTCATGAATCTGATCATCAACGGGGTGCAGGCCATGGAGCCGGGCGGGATTCTGACCATCCGGGGACATGCTCAGGAGGAAAAGTTCGTCATAACCGTTTCCGATACGGGAATGGGGATTCCGGAGGAGATTCGGGATCAGATTTTCAACCCTTTTTTCACCACAAAGCCGGTGGGGCAGGGAACCGGCCTCGGGCTGAGCCTCGCCTATCGGATCATCACCGACAAACACAAAGGAACTCTGACCGTCGATTCATCCCCGGATAAGGGAGCCGTTTTCACGATCACAATTCCCAAGGAGAATCCATAATGGCCGAAATTCCGGTATTCGATGAGAAAGGAAAACTCCTCGTCATCGATGACGAGCCGGAGATCATCCGTTCACTGAAGCGCCAGTTCCGCAAGCGATATGAGGTATATGTGGCTGAAAGCGCAGAAGGGGGATATAAGATCATGACGGAGAATGAGATCCATGTGATCATATCGGATCAGCGGATGCCGGGGATGACCGGAACCGAGTTCTTCAGAGCGGTCAAAAGCCGTTTTCCCGATGCGATCCGCCTCATCCTGACCGGCTATGCCGATATCCGGGCGGTGATCGGGGCCATCAACGACGGCAACATCTTCCGCTATATCACCAAACCCTGGGAACCGGGTGAGCTGGATACGATCGTCGATCAGGCCTTCGAGCATTACCGGCTGACCCGGCAGAACCGGCAGCTTCTGGAGGAGCTGAAGCGTTCCAACGAGATCCTGGAGGAGTGCGTGCGGCAGCGAACCGCAGAGCTTGAGAAGGCCAATGAGGTGCTGAAGGCCCTCAATCAGCAGAAGGACGATTTTTTGGGGATTGCGGCCCATGACCTGAGAAATCCGCTGGGAGCCATTATCGGCTTTGCCCGGATCATGCTGGATGACGAGCAGGTGATAGGTTCGGAATCTCTTTTGGAAAGCTTCGATATCATTCTCCAGAACGGAGAGCATATGCTCACCCTGCTGGATAACTTTCTCGATGTCTCTGTCATGGAAAGGGGGCATATCAATATTCAGCCAAAGCCTCTCGATCCGGCCGAAGTGATGGATGTCTCGATCAAGCTCAACCGGATTCTTGCCCAGCACAAGGGCATCGAATTGACGGCCGAGATCGCCCCGGAACTCTCCGAACTCTTCTTTGATCCCGAGGCCGTTCACCAGGTGCTGAATAACCTGATCGGAAATGCCCTTAAATATTCAAAGGCCGACACTCGTATTCATGTTCGAATGGAGGCCGTTCCGCAAGGGGCACGGATCTCGGTGACGGATGAGGGGCCCGGCATCTCCAAAGAGGAGCAGAAGAAGCTATTCACCGATTTCGGCTTTGCCAGCTCAAAACCCACTGGAAACGAGCGGAGTTCCGGGCTGGGGCTTTCCATCTGCCGGCGGATCGTCGAAGCGCACCACGGAACCATCGGCGTGGAGAGCGAACCGGGAACGGGAAGCTGTTTTTATTTTGAAATTCCAGCGGCTTCGTGAAAATGAGAAGCAGAAAATGTTCTGGTGAGTAGGAATGCATTAGTAGTATATTGAACTGTTTGTATAATAGGGGAGAATTGGAAAAACGCTATGCCGGAAATGATGGTTGAGATACCCATAAGAAATCTTGCTTATATGATTGACCGCATGAGCAGTCAGGAACTTGAGACTTTATATATGTTTCTGACAGAGGAGGGTTCCGATCTTCTGGAACGGAACAAGGATTTGGAACTGGGCAGGGTGAAATATCTGAGTGAGGAAGAGGCTTTTGATGTATGAAGCTGAATATCACCCTAAAATGCGTATATTTCTTCTAATGCTTATTTTCACACTGATGGCTGGCTGTGCTACTACTCCTCACCCGGAAACCGCAGCTGGGAAAGGGGCCGCTGGCAGAAGCGTGGTGATACGTCCGCCCCAGGTCGTCCGGCCCCCGGAGAAAAACATGTCTCGCATCGGAACCCATATCGTCGGCACATCGGTCGAAGGTCGGGCTATTGAAGCGGTTGTGATGGGCGAGGGACCTGCAACAGTGCTGGTTTTGGCCGGCATCCACGGGGATGAAACGGCTGGGACTCTCCTGGCTCAAAGATTGCGGGAATATCTGAGCCGATACCCGGAGCTGCTGACTGATCGAAGGCTGGTGCTGATTCCCGAAGTCAACCCCGACGGTATGGCCCGAATGACCCGGGAGAATGCACGGGGCGTTGACCTCAACCGGAATTTCAATACAAGCAACTGGTCAGATGCCCCCGAACATGGCCTTTACCCTCTTTCGGAGCCGGAAACCCAGGCGGTGGTCCGCGCATTAGCCATCCACAAGCCGGTGCGGGTGATCGCGCTCCACCAGCCCCTGGAATGCATCGAC
>JAABSZ010000075.1:0-17162 GCA_011390135.1 Desulfobacteraceae bacterium
CTTCATATTCGATGAAGATTTCGATCTCGCCCTCGGCCGGCTCCGGAAGGGTAATGATCAGTTCCTCCTTCCGGGGCTCCGCAGAGAAGGCGCAGGGGATCTTTTCCCCGTCCCGGAGGATCTCGCAGCGCCAGACCGCAAGATCCAGAATGTTCAGTACAATGGTATCCGAAGGCTTTCGGACCTGAAAACGGATCTTTACATTTCCTGAGAACCGGAACCGGTCCAGATCCGGCTCCAGATGAATCCGATAGACGAGCGGCTGCATCATATTTTCATCCCTTTCCTTTTCCCTGATCGGAGCGTTTTCTCCCTCTTTGATATCCTCTTCCCCGGTTGAGCGGTCGTCGATTCGATCATTCGTATGGCAGACCCCTGGGAGCGGTCCGATGTTCAACTGCCGGCAGAGATACCGGGTCCTCTGGATCAGTTCCGCGAGGGGCCCCATGGGAATCCCCGTGTACTGCTTCAGAGTCCGTTCATCGGTTTCCCCGGTCCAGGCCAGGATGATGGCCGACTGCGGGGGCGACGGCGCTTTGACGGCAAAGCCGAAGCGGAGCATCTCCCTTCGGGCACTGTCGATGGCCAGTTCCATCTTCGCATAGACCGGTTCCAGATCGGAAAAAAAGCTTCTCAGATTCTCTTCCATATGGGGTTTGGGCCGCCATTCCCCCATTTCGATGAACCCGCCGGCCAGGGCGATTGCGATCTGTGGCTCCAGATCCTCGAAAACCCCCTGCCGCAGGCATTCCACCAGGGGCTGGGGCGTCTCCAGGCCGGTTCTGAGGGCACTCTTTCCCATTTCCGTGAGCCTGTCCTCATCATCGATAAGGCCGAAGGCCCGCAGAGACTCGATCCGGTAGTCCAGGTCGAGGAGCAGCCCGGCGCGGCTCTCTTTCAACGGCTCCAGGTTTTCATAGTACTGTTCCATGAGTGCCCGGAAGGTCTTGGTTCCCCGGCCGTGGCAGAGGGAGAAATGGTCGCAGCCCTCGCAGGGAAGCTCCGACAGAAAGGTCTCCAGCTCTTGGAGGCGCCGCTTCAGCGCAGCCTCTTTCCCCTTTGCCTCCCGGGGATGGGTATCTTCGATCCGCGTCATCTCCATGGTCAGCCGAATCCTCAGATCCTTCAGCGCGGATACCGACTGGATGTGGCCGCTGCACCGGGCATTGGGGATCTCTTCTGCAAGGGCCTGCCGGAACTCGGACCGGAACTCGGACCGGAACTCAGAGATGTCGAAGCCGGTAAACGGCTCTTCCGCGTCTCCGGTGAAGGATCTCTCCAGCATATCTTTTGGAGCGCCGAAACGTGCCTGGCTGCAGAGCGCAAGTACCGTCCGGAAATCGCACCGGAACGCGCCCGAGAGGGAGTGCTCGTCGGCCAGAAAGAGATCCTTGACCCGAACCGGGTCCGTGTCTGACTCGTGGACCGCTATGACCCACCCGGCATCATCGACCCCGCGGCGCCCCGCAAGCCGGATGATCCGGTTCCCGTCCCAGTGGGATATCTCCTCTGCCTCCTTGTGGGGCTCCGGAGTTTCCGATGCAAGAAAGAGTACACTCTTTGTACGGACATCCATCTCCGAAAGGGTTCCCGGAGTTCCGACGATCAGATCCAGTCCATCCATCGCCATGAGATGCTCCATGAGCCGGTTCCAGAGGGGATGATGGTTCTCGTGGACTGTACCGATCCGCCGGGCCAGCACCTCCTTGAGCAGGGGGGCCTCCTTGATATCCGGGTTTTGGTCCAGGATGCGGCTCACCAGAGGTTCGGTCAGGGGGTCACCGGCCTTTTTCGCGGCCTTTGGGCCTCTGAAAACCGCACTGTCACACTCCCCGGGCGCGGCCGCCACCGCCAGGGCAGGGCCGAAGCCGGCCCCTAAAAATTCCAGCAGCTCACCCATGAACTTGGGGGAGCCGGCATCAAAGGGCGACAGTTCTTTCAGGCTCCGCTTGGCCCTGCCCGAGAGCTTTTTTCTGTCCAGCAGGGGCAGCAGTTCCCATTCCGAGGTCAGAAAGGCCGGAATCCGGGGCATCGGCTCGATATCTGCGTGATAGCCGCGGCAGGGCCGCGCCTTGAGGGTCTCCAGCCAACTGGCCACGGCATCGATGTTTGCAATCCCGCTTCCGACCCCAGCAAAGGGAATGTCGGCCGGCAGGGCAAGGAGCAGGGCCTCCATCAACGCCCCGTCCTGGGGGTGATCCATCCGCTCCAGCCCGTTTAGGATCAACGCCCCGGGCCAGGGGAGATCCTCGATATCGGCCAGATGATCCAGCACCATGTCGAGGCTCCATATCAGCACCGGGGCATTGAAATCACCCCCTTCCCCGCGGGTGTAGGTCGATGTTCCGATATGGGAGAGGGCCGCGGAGATCCGGAAGGTTCGGTAATCATCCGTTCCCCTCCGGGGCTCCACATACCAGATCCGTTCCACATACCGGGAGAGGATGCCGGCAATGGTCACTGCGATGAGGGTCTTTTCGGCTCTTCCGCGCGTCGTGACGACCAGGTTCTGCTGTGCCAGCATGTTCTGGGCCAGGGGCTGCCAGATGGCCTCGCTGATGTCCAGAGGTTTTGCTTCAGCCTTTTCCAGCAGCTTCTCCAGCTTCGGGTCCAGCCTGGGGTAATGTTTCGGTTCGGTCATGCCTCATACCGCAACCGGCCGAAGATCCCCTGATGCACCTTGTCATAGAGCAGATCCTGGTCCACATAAGGCCGCTTCCGCTCGTCCGGATATCCGATACCGATGATCGCCTCCACCTCGTACTTGTCCGGGATTTGGAGGGTCTTTCGGACGAAATCCGAGGCCGAGGACTTCTCGTCGTACTTCCGGTTCCGGATCTGACACCAGCACGCGCCCATCCCCAGCTCCTCGGCCATGAGCAGCAGAATGGCCGCGGCAATGGATGTGTCCTCCACCCAGACGTCCGATTTGGAGGTCTCTGCGATGATCGCGATGCCGACGGCCGCGCCCTTCAAAAACCCCGCGCCGTGGGGCTTGGACCCGGCAAGGGTCTCCAGGGTCTTGGCATCTTCGATCATGATGAACTCCCAGGGCCGGATCCCCCGGGAGGAGGGGGAGAGGAGCGCGGCCTTGAGCAGCAGCTCGATCTGATCCTCCTCGATCTCCCTATCCTGAAACTTGCGGATGCTTCTTCGTCTCTTCAATATCTCGTAGAACATGGTTCCTCCTGTGGATTATCAATGACTCTTGTCACGGTTTCACCTCTTTTGGATTTTGGATACACATTTTCGCTCATTTTTTCATGATAAATTCGATCTGCGCTTTCATGATCTTTTTAAAGAGCGAATTTTTTCCGATACAACCAACGTCAGGGATGTGCGATTATAAAAACGAAGTGAAGAACGAACGAAGAAGCCTTTACAATTCGCCCGGTCTTTTTCCGTCCGGTCATCGTTCTGCCTGATCAGCCGAAACGCCGCTTACGAACCTTAGTCGCTATCAGAAAAACAATTCTTTTTATTGAATCTGCTTGTCTGAATATCGGACACCAACTCCTCCAGTGAGGGGTCTTTGAGCAGTTTGTCTCTTTCTTTTGTGTAATCTCCGTATCCGGTTTCCGTCTGTTGGAGAAATCGTATCATTCCTGTGAGTCCCATGTGCCGGCTTAGTATTTCTATTCCTGTCAGTCGTATCTCCTGTTGTGTCATAGTTTGTACATTCATCATATTTCCTTTGTATTTTAAGTTCCATTGTAACGCCCCCTTTTTCATCCCCAATTCACCCCGATCTTCTTTAAATGCCTCCCTGCCTTGCGGCCCTCGGCAGCAGACTTGTTTTATAAACGGAGTCGCTTCTATCCTTGTGTGTTAGCCCTTTTTATGTTCTGTCATTTTTAAAGATTGAAATCTTCTCTTATCTACATGAAAGAGTAGTAAGCTGACTGTATTATCTTTTTCGTTATAATCAGCTATTCCTATGACCATATTTAAAGGTTCACGAAAATATGTCGATCCGCTGTCCTGATTTTCATCAAATATCGGAGGATCAAGAATATCAACCACTATCGCAGGTTCATCCTGAAAAGGTCTTTTTTTATTTCTCATGCCCTGTTTCCACTGAACTATATCTCCTATTTTGAAATCTTCTGAGTCAGTAATTTTCTTATGTAGATCTTGTAAATTTTGAATTATTTCTCCCTGACGTTCCACAGAGTAATACTTATCCTTGTCCTGCCAATCTTCTGAAAACAACTCAAGTAGTTTTTCTTTCATTTCATCAGGCAGAACAAGTTCTTTGGCATTTTCTTTAAACTGTTCCATAGCTTACTTGTCCTCTTCTAAGATTATTATTTCGAAATTTTTTATTATTAATTCTTGGTAATGGAATGTTTTCAAACCGACTCGCAGACTGCCGAGATTGAAGGTATATCTTTTCTATTTGATTAATCAGGATTTTTACAGTGTGTTCCGCCTTTTGTTTTGCCAGAAAATCACCTAACATTATTTTCAGTCTTTCCAAAGGCAAGGAAGAAAGCGGTATTTCCTCATTTGAAAAAGGTTTTAAAATTTTTAGCTGTAACCTACTGTCTATCAACAGTTTTACAAAACCATTTATATCAAGGTTCAATTCTTTTTCAACAGATGTATTTAATATTTCATTTATAATATTATGAGGAACTTGAAAAATAGCAAAATCTTCAAAATCATAAATTAAGAAACATTTATCTCTTTCATGATTCAGAACTAGAATCTTACCGTCTTGGCATATGAGAGGATATGGGGAATGTTTTAGCACTTCTGTCAGTTCATTTCGAATAGCCTCTACTTCTGGGCTTTCTATTAAGCAAGTCAAATGAACAATACCTGCAAGTTTCCTATACCTATATGATTCAGGCAAACGCGGAAACGGAAAGCCGGCTTCCCCTTTTTCCAAATTATTCTTGCAGATGGGGCATATTTTTTCTCTTTTCATGATGGCAACCAATTCGACAAATCTTCGATTTGTTCAAAAGTCCTTGTTTTATATTTGTGATTATCTGATCTTTGACATGCGCTGACAATAACCGAGCATTCCTGATCAAAAGCGGAAAGAGCGTCTCTGTCAAGCTGTGAAGGTGAAGTATCATCAGGATGTGAATGAGCAGACCACACATAGTTCATTTCAATATATTCCTCCGGTATCCCGACCTGATTCTGAATACCACGTATCAAAACACGTTCACACTTTCCATTTTCTCCTATGCCACGAAGAAGAGTATATTCATGTGATGTTGCGGCTTGTAACCTTCCAAGGTCTTTGACTTTGACTTCTCCTTTTTTTAGATCGGTTAAAATCATTACATTTACTCCGTTAATATTCTTTAATTGACCTTTTTCGCTGAGTTTTTTTAATATAGTCTCAGTCCTTTTAGAAATTAAAGATTTATTATTAAAACTTTCCACATATAATCCGAATCTATTTTATAAAAAAATCATATATTTAAGGGGGTAGATAGGAGTTCAGCGGTGTGTGAGCTACAATGAAGCGAAAGTTCACATATCCACTGAAATGTCCGGTTTTGCAACCCTCTGGGTTTCGAGATATCCGGTGGCGGAAGTGCCCGCTGGTCGATCTTCTTGAAGAGATAGGCCGAAGGCGCATCCCCTTCGGTGTATTCCGTATAAAAGGAGAGCCCCGGATAGAACGCGGCATTAGCGGCCTCGATATCGGCTTCGGCCTGCTCGATCCGGGCCGCGGGCATCCGGTTGTCGGGATTGTTTGAAAGCGCAATCTCGATGGCCTGTGCAAGGGAGATGGGCGCGGCAATGGCGCAGGTATCGGATGCCTCCTCTTTCTCTGCAAGGGGGGCAATCCTGCAGAGGGTATCGGCATACTCCTGCTGCACCGACTCGTAGGAATAGTCCGGCTTTGACAGACAGCCGGAAAAGAGAAGGAGGAATATCGATAGGATCGAAAAAAGAGAGAGAGCTGCCGTTTTCATCTGCGATCTTCCCATGTGATGCTCTTATTCAGGGTTTATGGCTGTACCTTGGCCCTTGCCTGCTTCCTAATTTATAGGATAGTTCAGGGAATGAATCAACAGAAAAGGAGGGTACAAAGACCTACCTTTTTCTGTTTTGCTTCTGCTGAAGCCCGCGGAATACAGGGGAAATTTTTTGTAAAATACACCCTATTGAGGATGAAATGGGTGATTATACACCATATATTTCTTTTTATCTTCAGAAATATAATGTATATATCTGGTTGCAAAACCTTTCGATATCGGGAGGAGATCCTTCTCCGCCCGATGCGGTTCATCTCCTCAGAATCCAAGGAGCATCTCATGAAATTAGTATCTTGTCATATCCGAACCATCCTTTGGAGGGGCCTGTTCGGTGTTCTCCTGTCTATTCTCTTTTCCGGCCATGTCTCGGCAGAGGCTCTATCCAGGGATATCGATGTGCGGATTGTGGGCGGGACAGAGGCCGAGCCCGGTGCATGGCCCTGGATGGTCTCTCTGGCTCGTGCCGGCCAGACCGATCTCTATTATGGCCACTACTGCGGCGGCTCCCTGATCCATTCCCGCTGGGTGGTGACGGCCGGACATTGTGCGGAAAACAGAACCGCTGCCGATATCGATGTGGTGGTCGGGGTGCATGATCTGAAAAACGATGCGGGAGAGCGGATCGGCGTTAAAAGGATCGTGATGCACCCGGATTACAATTCCCTCACCCTCGATGCCGACATCGCACTGCTGGAGCTGGTGTCGAGCGTCTCTGCCGAGCCCCTGCCCCTTGCCGATCCGAATAACTCTTTAACCGGAATGCTGGCCATCACCATTGGGTGGGGAAGCATCGATGCCGATGGGTGGACCTATCCCACCAGGCTCCAGCAGGTCTCTTTGCCCGTGATCTCCAATGAGACCTGCAACAAAGCCTTCAATGAGTATGGCGGATTCAATTACGACAATCCGATCTCCGATACCATGCTCTGTGCCGGATATTCCGATGGGGGAAAGGATGCCTGTGTGGGCGACAGCGGAGGGCCGCTGATCGTATGGGAAGGGAACGGCTGGAAGCTGGCCGGGGTCGTGAGCTGGGGGGAGGGGTGTGCCATGCCCGATCTCTATGGCGTCTATACCCGGGTGGGGACATTTGTCGATTTTATCAGATCCTATGTGAAAGAAGATCCCCTGTGGGGGCAGTTGACCACCGCTTTTGCCGGCCATGAGGGGCTTGGGGTGGCCAATGCGGTGGTCACGGTGCAGGAGACGGGCGATACGGCACGGACCAATGTATCGGGCTATTTCTCCTTTAATGTCCCGCCGGGCAGCTATACGATTCGGATCGAAGCCCCGGGGCTTATAACGGTTACAAAAAAGATCAGCCTTTTCCGCTCCAGCGATCAGATCGATCTGAGCAGCCAAATGAACATTCCGCCGGCCGGGGATTTCACCCGAAACGGAAAGATCGATGCCGGGGACGCGGTCGGTATTCTACAGACGATCTCCGGGGTTCGGGGGCCGTAAGGGGATTCGAATCCGAATCAGTAAGGATTCGAATCAAATAGACCCGGGGTTGAAACCCCGGGCTCAATCCTTCAAAACCGGCTGAAAGCCGGTTCGGATTCCAAATAACCAGCTAGCCCAAGATCGCCATAACCGGCTTCCAGCCGGTTTTATGCTTTCAGGCTGGGGTTTTAAACCCCAGCTATTGCTATTGCACATTCCGGAAATCGGTCAGAGAGTTGGGGTGGTGCATCTCCTCCTCCATATCCACGGTATGGCAGACCCGGCAGTTCCGGTTGGCCCCGATGGGATAGGGATTCTTCTGGTACTGGATGGGTCCTAAACTGTCCCCGCCGAACTGATTGGAGGCCGGATAGATGGCGTGAGGGCTGCCGTGGCATCCGGCACACATGATTCCGGCCGCATCGGTTCGAAACCGGAATAGGTCATCCATCGATGCGGTTCGTTGATCCAGCGGGGCCATGTCGGTCTCGGGCGGAGCGAAATCGACGTGGCAGTGGAGGCAGTCCGGCTCGTTGATCCAGGGCTTTCGGGGCTGGATAGCGTCCGTCGAATCGGCCCCTCTGGGGGAGAGGTGCGCCATCAGTTTTTTCGCGCCCTTCTTTCCGGCACTCTTTTCCGATAGAAGAAGGCTCAGCGCGTGATCCTCCATCGCGCCGTGGCAGTTGGTGCAGCCCATGAACAGCTCCCCGTGGATGCCTCTGAAACCTGCGGTATAGGTCTCGGGCGATGCGGGATGGCAGGCGCCGCAGGCATCGTCCCCTCTTCCGGTGAGGTAGTTGGCGTGAAATCCGTGGATCGCGGCCGACAGGTTCATCGGCAGCGCAATTTCTCCCTCTGCTGCGATCTCCCCCATTCGCTCTTCCAGGTTTTCATCCCGGTGGCAGTGCTGGCAGGTTCTCGGCTCGTTGTTTTCTGCCTTTGCCGAAAGGTCGGTGCCGTTCATCCGGTCGTGGACAGCGAGGATATCATCTGCGGTCTTCTCTGAAATACCCGCGATATCGGCCACGCGCCAATTTCCGCCGTGGCAGCTTTTGCAGCCCATCTCGGTGGATACCGGCGCGGTGGTCTTCGTGACCGCGAGAACTTCGCCGGTCTCCGCATCCGTTGCCGTTACCGTGGCGATTGGGTAGGGGATGAAGAGGTTTTTACCGGTGCTGCCGGAAGGGTAGGGGACCGCTGGAATCCCCTTTGCCCGGAACGCGAACCGATTGTTGTCAAAGGTCATCTCCCCTTGGGTCTGATTGCCGAAAAGGCCGGTATTTTTTTGGACTTCTTTGCCGGTGAGCGGTTCGGACCATTTCCAGAAATCGACCTTTGCCGCTGGATCTTGGAAGCCCGGCTCAAGGGTGTAGCTGATTTTCACCCGGTCCGTCACATGCTCCGGCAGCTCCCCCCGCCGGATGAGCTGGGCATAGAGGTCGTTTCCGGGCGGCGACAGGGAGAGGCGGGCATCCGCGTCCGTGAGCATGTGCATCCCCTTTGTGCTCCAGGCCATCAGCAGATATTCGTCGCTGTCGAAAAAGGGAGGCACCTCGATCGGTTCCGGCTGCTGCGGTGCTGTAGGCCGGATCGAGGGATCTGCCGGTTTTTTGTGAAGCCCTGTGACGATGTAGGCGGCAAGGGCCTTTTGCTCGGCCCGATTGCCGGGAAAGGGGGGCATATAGTCGTTGATCTTGCCCATGCCGTCGAGCATGGCCTCCATGCCGAAGAGGTCGAAATTCTCCGTAATCGGCAGGATGTCATTGAAAATGCCGCCGACCGAGTGGCAGGGGAGGCACATGAAGTTGTAAAGCCTCTTTCCGGCCCGGATCTGATCTCCTTTGGCCACCTTGTCGAATTCGGTCCACCGGGCCGATTTGAGGATTCCCTGCTCTTTCATCTGCGCCATATCCTCGGCCAGCACCCCGTTGGAATAGGCGTATCCGTAGATGATATAGGGCCGGCGTCCCGCCTCCCGGACCCACTCAAAAGATCCCATATAGGCAAGTCCGATGAAGATCAGTGCAAAGGCGATTGTCCTTTTGAGCATCAGCGGCAGGCGCAGGGCCATGATTACGCCGATGATGAAGAGAAGCGGAGATATCCACAAAAAGGCCTTGAAATAAGGGAGGATTTCCGGAGAGCGGCCCAGGATCATGGCCCGGATGGGATCGTCCAGGGTCATGAAATAACACCACCCGGACATGAGCAGCAGCGGAAGAGGGAGAATGAGCCACCAGGAGCAGTACCGGACCATCTTCTGCCGGGTCTTCTCATCTTTTAAGAAAAGCGCGGTGATATAGCCGAAAAGGCCCGCAAACATGAACGCGATAAAGGTTCTGAAGAAGACCGAGGGCCAGAAGCTGGGGTTGAAGAAGCCGTGCCAGAAGTTCTTGGTTTCCAGCCATTCTCCCGGGGTGAGCATCCAGGAGATGATGCCGGCGACCGTAAAGAGCGACAGCCAGGCAAATGTGAAGTAGATCCACCCCACCCGGATGTGCTGCTTTGGGGCCATTTTATTGAAATAGTAGTAATAGACGAAGAGTGCCGCGATCTCGGCAACGAAGAATGTCCACTCCGTGGCCCAGCCGAAGACGAAGCGGTGGATCAGAATAGAGGTGGCTGCAGGGCTGACCACGGAGATGATAAACCAGATCCCGACGCCGGTCAGCGCGCCGAAGACCATGGTCAGCAGCAGAAAGAAGCCGCTGTGCTTCCGGGTATACTCCAGGATGGCCGGGTCATTCTCCCGGCGGGCCTTGATCTCGGTCAGTACGAGGAAAAGCCCCCCGCCCACGGCAAAGTGCGCGATATAGACATGGATGGTTGCAATGAGGGCGATGAGAAAACCGCCGCCGAAGATATCGAGATCCCATACCGGGTAATGGAGCAGCCACTGTTCGTTCATCCGGTTCTACCTCTTGATCTGCTTTTTGATCTGGCTCTTGAATGGATCGGCGCTGCAATCGTCAGCGCCGATATCTGCTGTTTTGCTCTTCTTCTAACGATGATCGATTTCGATTCTAATTCTGTTCAGGGGAGAGTTCTTCCGACTCGATCTCCTGGCTCTCCTCCAGCTCGCTGTTCGGATCTGCAGTGTCGCCATAGACCGAAACATCTCCCGGGTCGTACTCGTCATACTCCGATTCCGATGTCTCCTCGCCGGCATACGCCTCCTCAAGATCCTGAGATTCGGCGCCGTCATTGGCGGAACGGGCCGGTTTTACTCTGGCGGGAGCCTTTGCCGGTCTCGGCTTCTGAACCTCGCCGGTATCTGTTTCCCAATCCTCCTGCCCTCCATAATTGTATTCGTCTTCTGCTGCAGGGTCATGCAGCGGCTCCTCATAAAGGGGTTCGGGCGGGATTTCAAACTCTTCGTAATTGACTTCGTTTGGGGCCTTGTAGTCATTCTCCTGGCAGAGCGCGGGTACTGCAGAAATCAGGAGGATCAAGGCCAAAAGGAGGCTCTTTTTCATGGTTCTTTTTCCGTTTAAAATGGCCCCCGGCCAGTGGAAGGTCTGCCGGCCGGGGGCGAGTGAGTATCGTCAATCCACCTTGGAAAATGCCGATTTTTTGGCCTTGCAGACAGGGCAGTTGTCCGGGGCCTCATTTTCGCAGGTATATCCGCAGACATTGCAGACGTAGTAGTCTACAGATTCCATGTTGTCAAGGTTGTCCAACGCTTTCTGGTAGAGATCCGCGTGGACCTTTTCCACCTGGTTGGCAAAGTCGAAGCTCCGCTCTGCAGCCTTGTTCCCCTCGGCTTTGGCCGCTTCGATCATGGGCGGGTACATCTCCTTGAACTCATGGGTCTCTCCGCTGACGGCCTCTTTGAGGTTTTCTGCCGTACTCTTCACCCCTTTGAGTGCCCGCAGATGGGCGTGGGCATGCACCGTTTCGGCCATGGCGGCCGCTCTGAATAGTTTGGCGGCCTGTGCATATCCTTCACGATCCGCCTTTTCGGCAAACGCGAGATACTTCCGGTTGGCCTGGGACTCCCCGGCAAAAGCTTCCTTAAGATACTCTTCGGACTTACTCATTCCTGCGCTCCTTTCTTCTCTTGTTTACAGCCGTATTTCCCCTGTTCACGATAATAGACTCTAATGGTATGGGGAATAAAGGTCAAGGATTTTTAGCAGAGAAGAAAAGGGCTTCGGCTCTCCTTGGAATTTTCTGTACAAAACCCTTCCCGATTTTCTATAATCGGAAAAAGAAATCTCCGATTTTTTCAAATCGAACAATAACCGTTCAGGAGGTATTTTTCATGAAAGAGAAAGCGGATGGACTCGTGATCGCAGCCTTTGCTGCCGATTCCCTGGCATTGGGGGTCCATTGGATCTACAATCCGAAAAAGATCGAAGAGAAGTTCGGCAGGGTCGAATCCCTGCTTCCGCCGCAGCCCGATTCCTTCCATTCCGCGCGGCGGCAGGGGGATTTCACCCACTACGGGGATCAGATGCTGCTGCTTCTTGAATCGGTTTCAAAACAGAACAGCTTTGATTTGAAGGACTTTTCAAGGCGCTGGCAGGAGATGTTTGCCGACTATGACGGGTATCTGGACGGCGCGACCAGAAAGACTCTGGCCAATTATAAAAAGGGGAAGCTGCCGGAAAACGGCGGGTCCGATTCGGATGATCTGGCCGGGGCTTCGAGGATCGCGCCTCTGGTTCGGGCCTACTATAAAGATGTGGAAGGGCTTCTGGAAAATGTTCGATCTCAGACAGCGATGACCCACAACAGACCGGAAGTGGTCGATTCTGCCGAATTCTTTGCCCGGGTGACCGCACAGGTCTTGTCGGGGACTGCGCCCGTGAAGGCGATGAAAAAGGTTCTGGAGACCGAGAAGTTCGAGATATCTCCGATGGCGGCCTGGGTGCAGAAGGGGCTGGCCTCGGCCGAGAAGGATACGGTGGAGGCTATCGGCGATTTCGGCAGGAGCTGCCATATCGGAGAGATGTTTCCCGGGGTGGTGCATCTGATTGCAAAGTATGAAGATGATTTGAAGGAGGCGCTGGTGCAGTCGGTGATGGCCGGGGGGGACAGCGCGGCCCGGGGATCGCTGGTGGGAATGGTCATTGCGGCGCACTGGGGCATCGATGATCTGCCGGAAGAGTGGATCGATGGGATGCGGGCAAAGGATCGGATTTTTTCTTTGTTGAGTGGGATTTCCTGAAAAGGGAAAAGACCAAAAGGACCAAAAGGACAAAAAGGACGGAGTGGACCGGGATGGACCGGGATGGACCCGGATGGACCGGATGGACCGGATGGATCGGATGGATCGGATGGACGAGGGGGGGATTTGCACCTTTCCCCCCTCTGATAAAGAGATCTACCGGTCCTTTCGGAGGCTTACCGGCGGGCCCAGGATCTCGGACCAGACGATCATTTTCCGCAGGGTCTCCGGTGAATGGGTCCCCTCGAGACAGGGGCCCCGGGTCTCCTCGGGAAGGGGGCGCGGGGCTTCGGGGACCGGCGTCCGGAGTCTTTCGGGGGGAATCCGCCGGACCCGGGGGCCCGGAACCGGGGGCGGGGCTTCAGGGGAGATTTCAACCAGTTCTGCCATCTGTTTTTCTTCGGCTTGGATCTCTTCCGGATCTAAGAGATTCTCCCAGCCTGTGGCTCTGCCCTGCTGCTGCTGTTGATCGATCTTTGCCTTCCGGGCCTCCATCTCCTTTTTGATCTTCTCACCGATATCCCGCAGCACCTGACCCATGGAGGTCTCTTTTCCGTCTTTCGATTTTCCCACAAAGATTTTCCGGATGACCGAAAAAACCTTCCAGAAGATGATCGCAATCACGATGAGGGTGATCAGAATTTCCATATCTCTCCCCTTCTGTTAAAACAGGCTCTGGGTCTGACCATGTTTTTTTTCAGCTCACCGGATCTTTCCGGGAGGGCTTCGGCTCCTCTTCCTCGCCGCCGATCTTGTCTCTCATTTTGGTGTCTGCAACGACGTTTTTCATCTTGTAATAGTCCATGATTCCCAAGTTGCCCGCGCGGAAGGCTTCGGCCATGGCCAGCGGGACTTGGGCCTCGGCTTCGACCACTTTGGCCCGCATCTCCTCGACCTTGGCGCGCATCTCCTGTTCGGCCGCAAAGGCCATTGCCCTTCGCTCTTCGGCCTTGGCCTGCGCGATCTTCTTATCGGCCTCGGCTCTGTCCGTCTCCAGCTCCGCGCCGATGTTCTTGCCGACATCCATGTCCGCGATGTCGATGGAGAGAATTTCGTAGGCCGTGCCCGCGTCCAGGCCCTTTTCCAGCACCCGTTTGGAGATCAGGTCCGGGTTCTCCAGGACGTTCTTGTGAGATTCGGCCGAACCGATGGTGGTGACGATTCCCTCCCCCACCCGGGCCAGAATCGTCTCCTCGCCTGCGCCGCCCACCAGCCGGTCGATGTTGGCCCGCACCGTCACCAGAGATACTGCCTTGAGCTGGATGCCGTCCTTGGCCATGGCCGCGACCAGCGGGGTCTCGATCACCTTCGGGTTGACACTCATCTGCACGGCCTCGAGTACGTTCCGGCCCGCAAGGTCGATCGCGGCCGCTCGGTTGAACTTCAGGTCGATGTTGGCCTTGTCGGCCGCGATCAATGCCTGAACCACCCGCAGCACCTCGCCGCCGGCCAGATAGTGGGATTCGAGATCATTGGTGGATATCTCCAGTCCCGCCTTTGCGGCCATGATCTTCGACTCCACGATCAGCTTGGGCGGAACCTTTCGAAACCGCATAAAGACGATGTTGATGATCCCGACATGCGCGCCCGATACCAGGGCCTGAATCCAGAGGGATACGGCCGATCCCACAAAGTAGAGCAGCACGATTGCCGCAATGACGATAACGATGAGAATAATGGTGGAAAATTCAAATCCCATGATGCGCCTCCCTGGTGTTGAAAATTTGTAAAAATATTGTCGGCTTTCATCCGTTTTCAGACAGCTTTGTCGGTGATCCGACGGACGATGATCTGGTTGCCGGTCACCTTGGATACATAGATATTTTCGTCTTTTTCGATCAGCTCCCCGCGGGTGGTCACATCGACCCGCCGGCCATCGATGAGCGCAATTCCAGAGGGGCGAAGGTTGGTCAGGGCTTTTCCCTCCATCTGTAAAAATTTGACCAGATCCGGAGACTGGGAGCTGACGCCGCTGATGCTGGAGAGGCTGGTCTTCAAGGTCGCAGGAGAGCGGGCGATCATTTTCAACGAGAGCAGGATCAGAAGGGGGAGAAGGATGACATCCCCGGCGATGAAGATCGCGCCGGCAAAGGTAGAAATCTCGGTGAAGACGATATAGAGGGAGTAGCCGAAAAGGGCCAGCGCGATCGCGGTGAGTATGCCGGCAGAGGGAAGGAAGATCTCCGCGATGATCACCAGAGCGCCGGCCAGTTGCAGCAGGATGGCCAGAAGGAGATCACCCATTGCGCTCCTCCGTCTCCGGGGCAACGATCACCCGGTTTCCCTTCAGCGCGATGATTTTTACCGGACTTCCCCTTTCGATGAACTCCCCCTCGGAGATCGCGTCCACTGTCTCCCCCCGCACCCGCACCTTTCCAGAAGGCCGCAGAAAGGTCTCGGCCATTCCGGAATCTCCGATCCGGACAAGGATCGTCTCCTCGGAGTCGGCCCTGGATGTCCGGAGATCGGCGGCCAGATAGGGGCCTTCTTTCGTGATCGCGGAGAGGGAGGGGAAGACATAGCGCATAACAAAGAGTGATCCGACAAACGCGGCCACAAAGGAGCCGAGCACCAGCGTGAGATTTCGTACCAGGATCTCAAACTGCCAGGGGAGTTCCGGGTCCGGAAGGACAAAATCCTGAAACGAGAGGATCATCCCGATCGAGATGAGCCCAATGCCGGTAAAGCCTGCAATCCCGAAGCCCGGCAGCACGAATATCTCGTATCCCATCGCGAGAAGTCCCAATGTGATCAGCAGCAGCTCCGTATAATTGGCCAGCCCCACCAGATACTGATTGAAGAAGACCAGCCCCAGGCAGATGATCCCGACGATTCCCGGCAGCCCGAACCCGGGGGCCTGCAGTTCCATATAGAGGCCCGCGAGGCCGATCATCATCAGAATCGGCGCGATGGAGTTGATTAGCCGGACAAAGGTTTCGGACCAGATCTCCTCGATCTTCACGATCTCGTAATCTTCGATCCCCATCCGGGAGAGCATCTCTTCGATGGTATCTGCGCTCATCTTTGAAAACCCCAGCTCCCGGGCCTCCACATCATCCATGGTCAGCAGCTCCCCTTCGGCCACCACTGTCCTTTTTGTCGTGATCTTCTCCTTTTCCGCGTCGGAGAGATCATCGTAGGACACCTTATCCATGTAGCGCTTCTCCCCGTCGATGACCACTTCGTAGACGGTCATCTCGGCCGTGACCATGGCCTCGGTCAGGGTCTCGGGATAGCCGTTGCGCTTGGCCAGGGACCGGAATTTTGCCCGGATGGGCGACTGGAACTTCTCCCCCATCATCTTGGGCCCTTCGTTCGAGTAGATAATGGGCGCGACATCCCCGATCGTTGTCTGGGGCCGCATCACAAGCTCCCGGCAGGCCAGCGCGATGAGCGCGCCCGCGGAGATCGCCTTTTTGGAGACATAGGCGATGGTCTTGCCTTTGGGGATGTTGAGGATATGATCCACGATCTCGAAGGCCGAATCGACCCGGCCCCCGAAGGTGTCCATATCGAGAATCACCAGCGCGTCCGGATCTTTTGCCGTATCCGTCAAGGCTCTTTCCAGGAATGCGGCCATGCCCGGATCGACAGTGCCGGCCGCGGGAACCAGATAGACCTTCTGCCGGGAAGAACCTGTCTCCTGGCTGTGAAGAAGACCTGCCCAGGCCCATATTAGGATGGCCGTCAGGATCAGAAGAAGGCTGAAAGGATTTTTTTTCCGGGATGAAGCGTTCATGGGCTGCCAATGATCCTCCGGGTGAAGGGGCGGACGTTTCTCGACTGCTCTTTTTATGCTTTGAATTTGGGTCCATGTCAATCTTTTTCGGCCATTTTTCATCTCCTCGCGGGGAGATCCGTGCATAAAAAAAGCAGGGCCGCCCGATCTTCATACATGGGTACGCCCTGCTTTTACATCGCGCCGGGACGCGCTCTCTTTATCGAAAGTATAGGGTTCGGGCTAGTTCACCTTCCGCTCCCGGCCCTGCCACTCCTTGTCCCTAAGCTTGAACTTCTGGATCTTTCCGGTGGCGGTCTTGGGCAGCTCGCCGAACTCCACGGTCTTGGGGGCCTTGAAGCGGGCAAGATTGGCCTTGCAATGCTCGATGATATCCTCTGCAGTCGGGTTCGTTCCGGGTTTGGGGACCACAAATGCCTTGGGAACCTCGCCCCACTTTTCGTTCGGAACCGGAACCACGGCCACCTCCATCACATCCGGATGCTGATAGATGACGTTCTCCACCTCCACGGTCGAGATGTTCTCGCCGCCGGAGATGATGATGTCCTTTTTCCGGTCCATGATCTGCGCGTAGTTGTCCGGATGCATCACCGCAAGGTCTCCGCTGTGGAACCATCCGCCCTTGAAGGCTTCGGTCGTGGCCGCCTCGTCTTTATAGTAGCCGAGCATCACGTTGTTGCCCCGCATGACGATCTCGCCGATGGTCTTGCCGTCTCTGGGAACCGGCGTCATGGTCTCGGGGTCCACCACGTCCATGTACATGGCGACGATGAAGGGAACCCCCTGGCGGGCCTTCAGC
>JAABSZ010000076.1:0-17093 GCA_011390135.1 Desulfobacteraceae bacterium
CTCCCCCCGCCGGGTTGCGGCCGCCACCGCGTCCCGGATCGCCTCCTTGACCCTCTTCTCCTCCATCACTTTTAAAGCGGCCTCGGTGGTTCCCCCCGGAGAGGTGACCTTCCGCCGCAGGGATTCCGGAGACTCCCCCCGGGCCTCCAGCAGCGCGGCCGCGCCCTTGAAGGTCTCCAGGGTAAGTGCCGCGGCATCCGCTTCGGAAAGGCCGCAGGCCACCCCGCCCTCGATCATGGCCTCGATAAAATAGAAGACATAGGCCGGCCCCGACCCCGACACGCCCGTCACCGCGTCCAGCTTATCCTCATCGAACCGGATGACCTTTCCCATGGATTCGAGTACGGTCTGCGCCATCTGAAGATCATCTTCTGTGGCATTGGCATTGGGGCTCATCCCCGACATCCCGGCCAGCACCAGTGCCGGGGTATTGGGCATCACCCGGATGATGGGAAGATTTTTTTGCTCCTCCTCCCCAAGCTTTTCATAGAAGAGGGATTCGATCTTTTTGATCGGGGTCCCCGCGGCAATGGAGATCAGAAGGGTCCGCTTCGCCACACCATAATCCTCAGCATCGGTTATCTCCCGGATCACGGCCTCGATCACCTGGGGCTTGACAGCAAGGATCACGATCTCGTTTTCCAGAAAAAGCTTCAGATTGTTCCCGGCCCCCACCACACCATAGCTCTTCTTCATATGGGAGATCCGCTCCGGGCTCACATCGCAGATCTGAATCCTTTCCGGGTCAAAGATCTTCGCCTGAATCAGCGCCCCCACAATGGCCTCCCCCATATTGCCCGCGCCGATAAAACCGATTCGCCTCTCCAAACGGGCCATCTTTCCTCCTTTGATCTCCTGTAAACCGGATGTTTTTCCGGTTTTTCCGATTTAACGATCTTTTATCGCTTGACTTCTCTTTTCCAATCCATTTATCTTTGGAACAAAATATTGTATAGATGGGTTCATGTATACACCGATTTCCCTTACAAAATCAAGGAGACAACAAGAGGTTTCAACCGTATGTTCATTATTGGCAATTTTATGGCGGGGCTTGCCCGGGTTATGGATATCATTCTCGTCTTTTATATGTGGGTGATCGTGGCCCGCGCGGTCCTCTCCTGGGTCAGTCCGGACCCGTACAACCCCATTGTCCGGTTTATAAACAACATCACAGAGCCGTTGCTCTATCAGGTGCGAAAACGCCTTCCCGTCGTCTTTGGGGGGCTGGATCTCTCCCCGATCCTCATTATTCTGGCGATCTTCTTTCTACAGGAGTTTCTGGTGGGCAGCCTCTACGGCATGGCGGCCCGAATCAAAATGATGTGACAAGATGATGTAACCGATATCACGAGGTAAAAATGGCAAAGATCGATGCTTTTTTCAAACTGATGAACGAACAGGGGGCATCGGACCTCCATCTCGTTTCGGGGCAGCCGCCGGCCATCCGGCTCCAGGGAGACATCGAGCGGATCAAATACAAGGTGCTCGAAAACGATGAACTGAAAGCCATGCTCTACGAGATCGCGCCCGAAGACAAGGTCAAGGTCTTTGAAGAGACCGGGGATGTGGACTTCGGCTATGAGATCCCGGGCCTGGCCCGATACCGGGCCAACTTCTTCATGCAGAGATACGGGTGCGCCGCGGTCTTCCGGGAGATCCCCAGCACCATCCTGACCTCAGATCAGTTGGGCCTGCCGGCGGTGCTCAACAAGCTAGCGTCGCTGCCCCGGGGCCTGGTTTTGGTGACAGGCCCCACCGGCAGCGGCAAATCGACCACCCTGGCCGCGATCATCGACGTGGCCAACAAGAGCCGGCAGGACCACATCCTGACGGTGGAGGACCCGGTGGAGTTCGTCCATGTGAGCCAGGGGTGCATCGTCAACCACCGGGAGGTGGGAACCCACACCAAGACCTTTTCCGCGGCTCTGAAGGGGGCCCTCCGGGAGGACCCGGACATCATCCTGGTCGGCGAGATGCGGGACCTGGAGACCATTCGGCTTGCGGTGGAGGCCGCGTCCACAGGCCACCTCGTCTTTGGAACCCTGCACACCAGCAGCGCGGCCAAGACCGTGGACCGGGTCATCGAAGTCTTTCCGGCCAGCGAGCAGGAGCAGATCCGCTCCACCCTCTCGGACGGCATCCGGGCCGTCATCGCGCAGGTACTCTTCAAAAGGATCGACAAAAAGGGGCGATGCTGTGCGCTGGAGATCATGATCGCGACCCCTGCAGTGCGGAACCTGATCCGGGAGAACAAGACCTACCAGATCAACTCGGCCATGCAGGTGGGAAAAAAGTACGGCATGCAGGTTTTGGACGACGCGATCATGGAGCTGATCGACAAAAAATGGATCAGTCCGGACGAGGCCTACATGAAATGCAACGAAAAGGCCCGGTTCCGGCCTCTGCTCAAGAATCCCCCCAGCGATTTCACGGACGCATAGGTTCCGAAATGCCGGCTAATCGCCTCAACAGGAGGATCGTTTCATGAGAAAACAGGAGATCGACTTTATCCTCACCCGAATGCTCGACTCCCACAGCGGGGTTTCGGATTTGAACGTCACCGTGGGAAAGCCCTTTCAGGTGGAGAGTTCGGGCCAGCTCGTGGGGGTGGAGATGGACCCGCCCTTTACCGAGCTGACCCCATTTCAGACAGAAATATTCGCGCTCAACCTGATCAACGGAGACCGCAGGCTCACCGAGACCCTGCTGAAGGAGGGCTCCTGCGACTCGGCCTATTCCCTGCCGGGAAAGGCCCGGTTTCGGGTGAACATCTTCGCCCAGAGAAGCAAATACTCTATCGTACTCCGGCAGCTCGCGACCAAGATCCCCACCATCGAAGATCTGAGACTTCCGGGCTGCTTCAACCAGATCTCCAAGGAGAAGAACGGGATCGTCTTTGTCACCGGCTCCACCGGCAGCGGAAAGACAACCTCTCTGGCCGCGGTCTTGAATGAGGTCAATGAGACCCAGGCCGTCCATGTCGTCACTCTGGAGGACCCGGTGGAGTTCTCCCATCCTCACAAGAAGGCCACCTTCAATCAGCGGGAGATGGGAACCGACTTCGACGCCTTCTCCAGCGGCCTCCGAGCGGCACTGCGCCAGGCCCCCAAGGTGATCCTGGTTGGAGAGATGCGGGACAGGGAGACCGTGGAGATCGGATTGAGCGCGGCCGAAACGGGCCACCTCGTCTTCTCCACCCTCCATACAGTGGACGCGGGACAGAGTATCGACCGAATTCTGGGCATGTTCTCCATTGAAGAGGAGAAGCAGATCCGCATCCGCCTGGCCGGCACGGTCCGCTGGATCGTCTGTCAGCGCCTGGTCCCCAAAAAGGGGGGCGGACGGGTGGCGGCCTTCGACATCCTGGGCAACAACATGCGGACCCGGGAATCGATCCTGGGCGGCGAAAGCGAGGGAAAGACCTATTACGATATTCAGACCGCCAGCAGGCCCTTCGGCATGATGACCTTTGACGACAGCCTGATCAACCTCTATCAGCAGGGACTGATTACCGAAGAGACCGCTATGGCCTACTGTTCCCGCAAAGGGGTGACGGGCCGGGGCATCGATACCATCAAGAGCAAGCGCGGGGAGGCCACTACCGACATTGAATCCCTGGAAATCGATGCGGGATGGGGCAAGTAATAGTAAAAGGAGCAGAAAATGGATGTGACCTGCGGAAACTGCAAAGCCAAATTCAAGATCCCGGATGCAAAGGTCGAAAAGATTCCGGCAGGACAGAGCATGAGCCTGCCCTGCCCCAAATGCAAGGAGAAGATCTCGATCCAGTCGCCCTCCGGAGGGGGGGCTGAGAATAAGGGGGCACAGAAAAAGGAGACAAAGCCCCAAAGATCATCCTCTTCCGATAACAGCACGGAGGATGCGAGCATCGGTTCCCCCTTTGATTTTCTGGAGGAGGGAACCCGGACCGCGATGATCTGTGAGCCGGATGAGCGGATTCGGGGGCAATTCCGCGGGGTGCTGGAGGGGATGAAGTATGTCATTGCCGAACCCAAAACCCCAAGGGACGCCCTGAAACAGATGCGCAGCCATGACTTCGATCTCATCATGGTCAACGAGAGCTTCGGCACCCCGGACCCGGATGCCAACCATGTACTCAAATATCTGGATCAATTGTCGATGCACGTCCGGCGCAACATCTTCGTGGCGCTCATCTCCAACCGGTTCAAGACCCTGGACAATATGATGACCTTCAACAAGAGCGTCAACATCATCATCAATTTGAACGACGTCAGCAACATCGACAAGATTCTCTCCAAGGGGATCAATGAACACACCGCCTTCTTCCGGGTCTTCAAGGAGGCCAAGAAGAAATTCGTCGGATAAAATATTATGGCAACAGGCCGCTACACCTGCACCGATTACCGCGCGGAGATGACCCTTTTAGGGCTTAGGCTGCGCCTGAAGGATGAAGGGATCTCAGCCGACGAGAAGGCCAGAATCCTTGAACAGATCCGAAAAATCGAAGAGGAGATGGGACTCGATTAAATGATGCAACCCCGAAAGATCCGCAACGACCTGTACCTGATCCCGCTGAAACAGAAAAAATTGACCGGGTTCTCCGAGTTTATCAGCACATGGCTCTATAAGGGGGAAATGGCCGCATTTATCGCGGACCCGGGGCCCAAATCGACCATCCCGGATCTGATCCGGGCATTGGAAAGCCTTGGTGTGGAAAAATTGGATGCGATCCTTGTCACCCATATCCACATCGACCATTCCGGGGGGCTGGGGGATCTGCTGGAACGGTATCCCGACACCCCGGTCGTCTGCCATCCCTCGGCCCCGAAGCATCTGACGGACCCGACCCGGCTCTGGGAGGGAAGCCTCAAAACTTTAGGCAAAACTGCGGAAGCCTACGGCCCCATTTCCCCGATTCCGGCCTCTGTGATCCATACTTCAGATACCCCCTTCAGACCCAATGGCGGAGGGGAGATCATCCCGATCGAGACCCCGGGCCATGCCCCGCACCATGTCAGCTACCTGTACGGCGCATACCTCTTTGCCGGCGAGGCCGGGGGCGTCTATCGGGATCTGGGAGAGGGAAATTTCTATCTCCGGCCCGCAACTCCGCCCCGCTTCTTCATGGAGACGAGCCTGGAAAGCATCGACCGGCTTATCGAAACGCCCCATGAACTCTACCTCTTCGGCCATTTCGGCTGCACAGAGAAGACCCCGGAGCTGCTGCGGGCACACAAAGACCAGCTCCATCGATGGGCCAAAATCATCGAGGCCGAACTGGAAAAGGGACAGAGCCCCGACTACACGGACCGGTGCATCGACGCGCTGCTTGCAAAAGACCCGCTCATGGGGGTCTGGGACCGGCTCTCCCCGGAGATCCGGACCCGGGAGCGGGGATTTTTGAAGAACAGCGTGGCCGGTTTCACGGGTTATTTGACTTCTCGTAAATGATCCGGAGCCCCTCCAGGGTCAGATCCGACTCCACCGATTCGATGACATCGCAGACCCGGCCCAAAAGCGGGGCAAGCCCTCCGGTCGCGATCACCTTCGGGGCCGGGTCCATCTCCTCCCGCATCCGGCGGACCATCCCCTCGACCAGACCCGCATAGCCGTAGATAATCCCCGACTTGATGCTGCCGGCCGTATCCTTGCCGATCACCCGGTCCGGCGCGTTGAAGATCTCCACCCGGGGCAATTTTGAGGCATACTGAAAGAGCGCCTCGGCCGAGATCATGATCCCGGGGCAGATCGCTCCCCCCAGGTACTCCCCGGCTGCCGAGACCGCATCAAAGGTGGTGGCCGTGCCGAAGTCGATCACGATTAAACTCGTTTTGTACTTCTCATATGCGGCCACCGCGTTGACGATCCGGTCCGCGCCCACCTCGGCCGGATTGCTGTAGAGAATCGGCATTCCGGCAGAACGCTTCGGGTCCACCCAGATGGGCGCATGGCCCAGATACTTCCGGCAGAAGGCATCCAGAATGTTGACCATGGGCGGCACCACACAGGAGATGATGGTTCCGGTCACCATATCAGGCCGGAATTCCCCCCCGGAAAAAAGCCCCCGGGCCAGCACGTCGAACTCGTCTTCGGTGGTGTTCCGCTCGGTGCGGATGCGCCAGTCCTGCAGCAGTCGGTCATTGTCGTAGATACCGATGACGGTATTGGTGTTGCCCACATCGATCACAAGCAGCATGGAAGGTTCCTTTCGGTTCTTTTACAGTATTCAATCCATCGGGTTTATGGTATAAAATCCTTAGCAGGGAAAATCGTCTGCACCTTATTTATGTCCCGGGAAGAGTTAAGTCAACGCCAATTCATGCTCCGCATCGCGCATCCATGAAAAGATTCTTTCTCCAGTCCCCGGCCCGGGTATCGGTTCTTGCATTTCTGGTCATCATTCTTTTGGGGACGATCCTGCTCCGGCTTCCGGCCGCAACCCCGGGGCCGCGCATCGGCTGGATCGATGCGCTCTTCACCGCGACATCGGCCACCTGTGTCACGGGTCTGGTGGTGCTGGATACGGGGAACTTTTCCCGCTACGGCCAACTGGTGATTCTGGGGCTGATCCAGGTTGGGGGCTTAGGGATCATGACCCTCTCCACCCTCTTTCTGCTCCTTGCCGGGCGGAGGACCGGCCTGATGGGACGGGTGATCATTCAGGACACCTTCACCCACCGCCAGGACCGGAGGCCCGCAGAGATCATCCGGGAAGTGATCATTCTCGCCCTTGTCATAGAGGCCATCGGGATCGCCGGGCTCTTCATCTGTTTTCTTCCCCAGACCGATTACCAGTGGAGCGAGGCCTTTTACTCGGCATTGTTTCATGCGATCAGCGCGTTCTGCAACGCGGGATTCTCCCTCTATCCCGACAGCCTGATCCGCTTCAAAGAGAGCCTTCCCATCAACCTGATCTTCAGCGGGCTCATCATCTCCGGGGGTCTGGGCTTTCTGGTGATGGCAGAACTGATTGTAACAAAGCCGACCAGCCGGCGAACATTCTCCCGGCTGAGCCTCCACTCCAAGCTCTCCCTCACGGCCACCGGGATTCTGCTGCTGGCCGGAACCCTTATATTTTTGATCCTGGAGTGGAACAACACCCTTGCCCCCTTCTCCATCCCGGGCCGTTTCATCGGGGCATTTTTCCAGTCGGTGACGACCCGGACCGCAGGGTTCAATACGGTTCCCATCGGGGATCTGACCAATGTGACGCTCTTTTTCATCATCATGCTGATGTTTGTCGGGGCATGTCCCGGCTCCTGTGCAGGCGGCATCAAGACCACCACGGCCGGAGTCATCTTCATGATGGGATTCTCCCGCTTTTTGGGCTGGAACCGGCCCAGCCTCTTTTACCGGACCATCTCCGATGAAAGCGCGGGAAGGGCCGTCAGCCTCGTCATCATCGCAAATCTGGTAATCATTGCAGGAACCGCACTGCTGCTGATTACCGAGCTGGGGGAGACCCCGCATCCCGAGAGCCGGGGCAAGTTTCTGGAACTGCTCTTCGAGATGGTGAGCGCATTCGGCACCGTAGGGCTCTCCACCGGCATCACCAATGGTTTGAGTGAGCTGGGCAGGCTGGGCGTCACCCTGGTGATGTTCATCGGCCGGCTGGGGCCTCTGGTGATTGCGATCGCCATCAGCCGCCACCGCACCTCGGCCCGGTTTTACTATGCTGAAGAGAACGTCATGATCGGATAGAGGAGAACCAATTAAATTCATGGGAGATTCATGAAACAGTTTGCCGTTATCGGGATCGGAAATTTCGGCCGTTATCTGGCCACCCGCCTCTATGAGAAGGGGCACGATGTGCTGGTGATCGACAAGAACGCCGCCCGGATTCAGGAGATCAAGGATGTGGTGAGCCAGGCCGTGGTCGCAGACGCCACTGATCCCAAGACCATGGAGGGGTTTGAGCTGGAGAAGATGGACGGGGTGATCATCTGCATCGGCACGGTGTTGAGCAACTCGATTCTGGCCGCGCTAACCATGACCGAACTCGGGGTCAAAAACCTCTATGCCAAGGCATTGAGCCACTCCCACGGACGGATTCTCAACCGGATCGGCGTCACCGAAGTCCTCTTTCCGGAAAAGGATCAGGCCGTCTCCCTGGCCGAGCGGCTCCACAACCCGAACTTGCTCGACTACCTCCCCTTTATCAAAGGGTACAGCATCTCCAAATTCACCCCGCCCGAAAATTATATCGGTAAAAGTCTCCGGGAGCTGGACATGATCAACAAATTCGGGGTGCAGGTGATCGCGGTGGAGGAGAACCCGATGGGAAAGATGAACATCATCCCCACCGGGATCTATACCCTGAAGGCCGGGGATATCCTCGTGGTGCTGGGCCCCGATGATGCCCTGAAAAATTTTGCCGACGAGAAGGCCGAGGAGGAGGAGTAGGGATTTAAAGCCTCTCCATGAGATCACAGAGCAGGCGCACTCCAAAGCCCTTTCCGCCGGGGCCGGCATACGCGTCCTTCTTTTTCGAGTAGGAGGGCCCTGCGATGTCGATGTGAGCCCATCGGGTCTCGCCAACGAACTCGGAAAGAAATAGGGCCGCGGTGATCGCGCCGCCCCAGGGGCTGTTGGGCATATTGTTGATATCGGCAAACTCGCTCTTCAGCAGTTCTTTGTAATCCTCGGGCAGGGGCATCCGCCAGCACCGCTCATGGGTCTTGTCTGCGGATTCGAGAATTTTTCGGGGCAATTCGTCTTCAAAGGAGAAGACAGCCGCGATCTTCTCCCCAAGTGCCATGAGACAGGCCCCGGTAAGGGTGGCCATGTCGATGAGGGCATCGGGCTTGTAGGTTTCGACAGCATAGGCGATCGCGTCGGCCAGGATGAGACGGCCCTCCGCGTCGGTGTTGCCGATCTCCACGGTCTTTCCGGAATAGGTGCGGATGATGTCACCGGGACGGGCTGCGCCTCCTGAAGGCATGTTCTCTGCGAGGGGAAGAATGCCGATGATCCGCTTGTCCGAAGCCCCGATCTTTGCCGGCCCGAGCTTTGCCGGCCCGAGCTTTGATAGAGTGATGAGTGCCGCGCCCACGGCCGCAGCCCCGGACATATCGCTCTTCATGGTCTCCATGCCGTCTCTGGATTTGATGTCAAGTCCCCCGGAATCGAAGGTGACGCCTTTGCCGATGATCGCGATGGTCTTTTCGGCTCCTTTGGGCGCATAGTCGAGGATCACCAGCCGCGGGGGCCGCAGACTGCCGGCCCCGACCGCAAGGAGTGCGCCGAAGCCCTTCTCTTCCAGTGCCTTTTCATCCAGCACCGTCACCTGAAGATCGGTCTCTTCTGCCTGTTTTGCGATCTCGTGGGCAAATTGATCCGGGGTCTTGTGGTTGGAGGGCATGGAGATCCACTCCCTTGCCATGACCGTTCCGGCACAGATCGTCTCTACCCGCGGGGGCAGATCGGCGAGCTTTTTTTCAAGATCGGCCTTGACCAGGAATTCGATTTTTTCGACCGGCCTCTCCTTTTTCTCCTTTTTGTACCGATCGAAGACATGGTTGCCCAGAAATGCCCCTTCCATCATGGCCGTTGTCAGCGCCTCCGGGTCCAAGCCGCACTTTTTCGCGGAGGGAACCGCAAAGAGAACCTCTTTGATCTCCTGTTTCACCAGCCCCTGAACCGCCTTTCCACAGAGGGCCCGGAAGGCTTCCGGATCGAGCTTTTCAGCCTTTCCGATCCCCTTGAAGATGATCTGATCGGCCGATACCTTCTCATCGGAATAGAAGATCAGCTCATCATCTTTTTCCCCCTTGAAGGTTTTGATCTTCCTTGCCCGGCGGATCAGCCCGGTAATGACTTTATCCTCGTGAATCTCCTTGTCCTCGCAGACCGGAATCACCAGGGTCTCTACCTTTTCCTTGCTCAGATCGGCGCTTTGCAGATGCAGCACTAGATTTCCTTTCCCATAAGTCGATGGATATTGATTTTTTTAAGTTTTGAAAAGCCTTAGCTACTGGATCAGATTGGCCAGAATGAGCCCGTAAAAACCGTGTTCCTTTCCCTGATACTGCCACCCCAAGTGGGCATAGCAGCTCGAACAGAGAGAGAAGCGCCAACTGTAGCCGGCAAACCAGGTGAACTCCGAGGTGAAGTCTCCCCGGTTCATACAGCCCGGGGCATCGGAAAAGCAGCCGATGTCGAAGACAAAGCCCCCGGGATTGGCAAAGGTATGTATATGGCCCCCGTTGACGGAGATGATCCGGTCTGCGGTGGTGATCTCATGGCGGCAGGCGCCGCAGCGGATGGCCTTTTCCGCTTCGAGATCGGTTTTGTCCTGTGTTCCGGGATCGGGCGCGGCCCCGGAAGCGCCGCCCCTTTCCCCGCTGCCGCCCTTTGCATTCAGCAGAAAAAATTTCCTGAAGCGATCCTCGAAACGATTTTCGTCGGCCAGGTTATCCCTGAGCCTGAAAGATGATATGCTCATTAATCAAGGATAGAATTTCATCGGAGATTTTGCATGGATCAACCGCCGGAAAGAGAGCCGATGATCGTCTCATAACCGTGGATCAGCCCCGGCTTCACCTGCACCTTCACCCGGATGTTCCGGCCCGTGGTGTAAAAGCCCTGCACCATGTTGAACTGCATCTCCTCGACCACCTCCATTGCAAGATCCTCTTGGGATGCACCCATCCGGACCGCCTTGTTCTTCAGTAGTTCAAAAGCCTTTTTCACAGCAAGTTCTTTGGAGAAATCCTTTTTCACCGCTTCTTCGAAACCCTCTTCGGGCGCTGCCGAAATCCCGCGCTGGGTATCGCCGAAGAGCGTCACCTCGCAGGTGGTCCGGGCAAGGGCCGCGCCGATGGCATTGGCCACATGCCATCGGGGAACCACTTGGACCTCATAGGTGCTGCGCTGGGAAAGGCGGCGGGCAAAATCGGGGGCAGGGCCGCCGAGAATAAGGATCTTATCCGGCTTTACCGTCAATCCCTCCTGAAGCTCATGGATGGTATAGACCGGCTTGCTGTTGATCATCTCGATCATCTCTCCTGCGCTCTTCAGTATCCGGTCGCAGGCCCCGTCGAAGATCCGGGTTGCGGCCTCCTCCAATGAGATCGAAAGCGCATCTGCAATCGTTTGAATTCCCTTCCGTGCGGCGTCTTTATCCCCGTTCTCCATCAGCCCCAGCACGAGAACCGCATCGGTGGGCGTGGGATTTCTTCCGCCGAAGGCCATGGCAGGCCCCAGACGTCCCGGGCCGATCTTCAATTCCCCATTTTCCACCGAGACCGCGCTGTCGCCCCCGATGCCGATGGAGCGGGTCTCCAATGAACGGATCAGGGTCTTGTGCTCCCCCAGGGTGATGCCCAGCGGGTCGAGCAGGGGAACTCCATTGGTGAGCACGGCCATATCCGTGGTGGTTCCGCCTATATCGAGCACCAGGCAGTCTCCCTTTTTCGGCGCAAATCCGATCGCGCCCATGACGCTGGCGGCCGGGCCTGAAAGGATGCTCTGCGCGGGAAAATCGAGGGAGGCCTCAAAGCTCATGGTCCCGCCGTCTGCCTTGAGTACATGGATGGGAACTGCAAGCCCTTTGTCTGCAAGGGAATTTTGTACTGCCTCGTAGAATTTTCTGTGGATGGGCCTGACAGTGGCATTTAAAAAGGTTGTGGCGATCCGCCGGGGGAAGTTGAGATTGCCGGAGATCTGATGCCCCATGAACATCTTGCCGAAATCGGGCTTGAGCTGTTCATGGATGGCCAGTTCATGGCTCGGATTCCGGGTGGAGAACTTGCCCACAATCCCCACATTACGGATGCCGACCTCCTTCAGCTTTTTGGCAATCCCCGCGATCTCGTCCCTGTCAACCGGTTCGGTCTCCCGCCCCCGGTGATCCATCGCGCCCGAGACCGCATAGTAGTGGGGATTGGTCCGAAAGAGTTCCGGATCGATGCCGGGGCCCGAGGCCACGATCATCCCCACCTCCGGGTTCTTCCCCTGGACAATGGCATTGGTGGTCAAAGTGGTGCTCAACACCACCCGATGGATATCCTCCGGATCGATTCCCTCGGTGATCTTCTCGATACCGCTCAGCACCGCATCGAAAAGCGCCGCAGTATCGGTTGCCACCTTGACCTCCCGGATCAGCCCATCTTTTCCCAGCAGAACCACATCCGTATGCGTACCGCCCACATCCAGCCCGATGATCATAAGAGATTCCCCCTGTTATCCGATGTTTTCTCCTGCATCTTTGATGCTATCGGAAATGGTGAGGGTTGTCAAACGGCAAAAGCGGCAGGATTCGGAAGCCGAATCTGAAAAAGGGCTTGACCTTCATACCATTATCGCGCAGACTATAAAATTTTCGTTTGAATCTTTGTCAAGTCCCCCACATCAGGAGTGTTGAAATGAAACTGGGCATTACCGGTCTTCCCGGGGTCGGGAAGACGACCATATTCGAAGCATTGACCGGCAATTTCTCTGAGACCGCAAACAAGGCCGAAAGCCGGATCGGAACCGTGAAGGTTCCGGATGAGCGGGTGGATGTATTGAGCGACATGTACAAGCCGAAAAAGACCACCTATGCGCAGGTGGAGTACTTTCTGCCGGGAATGACCGGTGCATCGGAGAAGAAAAAGGATGATCCAGCGATCTGGCGCGGGGTCCGGGATTGTGATGCGCTGATCCATGTGATCCGGAACTTCGGCGGGTACGGCTATGAGACGCCCGATCCCGCGGGGGATTTTACTGCACTGGATCAGGAGCTTGTGATCGCGGATCTGATGGTGGCGGAGAAGCGGCTGGAGAGGCTGGATGCGGATCGGAAGCGGGGCAAGCCGGTTGTTCAGGAGGAGATCGATCTGCTGCACCAGGCAAAAGAGCATCTGGAGGCGGAAACGCCCCTGCGCAGGATTCCGGAGATCGCATTCTCTCCGCTGCTGCGCGGATTTGCCTTTCTGTCGGCAAAGCCGATGCTGATGCTCTTCAACAATGAGGATGACGATGATGAACTTCCCGAGGCCAAAGGGCTGGTCGATCAGGAAAAATCGATGGTGATCAAGGGGAAGCTGGAGCATGAACTCTGTCAGATGTCTTCGGAAGAGGCCGAGGAATTTTTAAATGAGTTCAATATCACGGCTTCGGCAATGGACCGGGTGATCCAAAGTTCCTATGATCTTCAGGGGCTCATCTCCTTTTTTACGGTGGGCGAAGATGAGGTGCGGGCATGGACTATCCGGGAGAGAACCGATGCGCAGGATGCGGCCGGAACCATCCACACGGATCTGAAAAAGGGCTTCATCCGGGCAGAAGTGATCTCCTATTCTGATCTGATGAGAGCCGGCAACATGGCTGAGGCGAGAAAGCAGGGAACCCTGCGGCTGGAGGGAAAGACCTATATCGTGCAGAACGGAGACATCATCAATGTTCGCTTCAATGTTTAGGTGAATTTTGGAAATGAATGTCCCGGCAAAGGTCTCGGGGGTTTCGCCTCCGCTCTGTCCACTCCGTCGATTACTTTGTCCCTTTTCAGTGGGATTTTGATTCCGGAAAATCGCCTTAGAAGGCCGCACAGAGCCGGCTGGCCACACTGTCGAGAAAACGCATTCCGTACCGGGTAAGCCTGCATCGGCCCCGGCCTGTCCGGACCATCTCTTCATTTTCAAGCTCTTTCAGGGTCTTGCCGAAAATCTTCTTGAAGTCGAGATCGAACATCCCCTCGAACTGGGGGATGTCGATTCCCTCCCGCTTCCGCAGCCCCAGATAGATGGCCTCGATCATCCGCTGCTCCTGGTCAGGCTTCTCCTTTCCCTCCGACGGAACCTGCCATTTCGACAAGCGCTCTACATAATCGGACAGATTCGGATAGTTCCAGCTCCGAAATGGATGGAGATAGGAGTGTGCGCCGGGTCCAATGCCCAGGTAAGGCATGAAATTCCAGTATTTGAGGTTATGCTGGGAGCGGGTCTCCGGAGAGCAGGCATAGTTGGAGATTTCATACTGATCATACCCCTGATCTTCCAGAAAGGCGATGGTAAGATCGAAAAGTTCGACCGCCTTCTCATCAGGCATGGGGGTGATGATTCCCTTCCGGCGCTTCTCATCCATCGGGGTTCCGGGCTCATAGGTGAGCATATAGCAGGAGAGGTGCGCGGGCCGATGATCCACGGCCCGTTTGAGATCATCCATCCATCCATCCCGGGTCTGTCCCGGAAGGCCGTAGATGAGGTCGAGACCGATGTTTTCAAAACCGGCTCTTTGGGCCTGAACGATTCCGAAGACCGCATCCTTCCATGAATGGATGCGGCCCAGAAATCGGAGATTGTCATCGCTGAAGGATTGGACGCCCAAGTTGATCCGGTTGATACCGGCACTGCGGTACAGCTCGAATGCCCCCAGATCAGCGGTTTTTGGGTTTACCTCGATGGTCACTTCGGGGTTCGGATCGATGCGGAAAATCGTATAGAGGGCCGTAAAGATGCGGCGGATCTGCGTCGGCTTCAGCACAGATGGGGTGCCGCCGCCGAGATAGATCGTGTCGAAACAGAGCGGCACATCGGCCAGAAGGCGCATCTCCCGGAACAGCGCATTTATATAGACGGGAATCAGGGATAGATTGGTATCGGAATTGAAATCACAATACTGGCATTTGCATAAGCAGAAGGGGACATGGATGTAAAGGCCGGCGCTGTTTTTGATAGCCTTTGCCGCCCCATCTTCTGTCAATCCTTTTGAAAGTATTGATTGATCTCGCTGCACAATCCGTCAATGGTATAGGTTTTTGCCACCAGATGCACATCAAAACCGAGTTCTTGAGCGGTCTCTGCGGTGATCGGGCCGATGCAGGCCACGGTAACGCCTTTCATGAGCCCGGCCAGATCCTCATCTTCGGGAAGAAGAGATTTGAAATTCCGCACGGTTGAAGAGCTGGTGAAGGTCACCAGATCCACCCGGCCCGCTTCCAATTCCCGGAGCAAGGTCTCCCTTCCGCTGGTGTCCGGATCGGTATGGTAGGCGATGATCTCATCCACGGCCGCGCCCATCTTCCGGAGTTCTACCGGCAGCACGGGCCTTGCCTCGGCCGCTCGGGGCAGCAGCACCTTTTTTCCCGCGATCTCTTCCTTTTCAAATGCCGCGATCACCGATTCGGCCCGAAAGGTTTCTGGGATGATATCGGTTCTGATGCCGAAATCGAAAAGCCGCCCTGCGGTGGCCGGGCCGATGGCCGCGGTCCGGAGGCCCCCAAAGGCACGGGCGTCGAATCCGGTCTCAAATAGCCGTTCAAAGAAGAAACGGACCCCGTTGACGCTGGTGAAGACGATCCAGTCGTAATCAGCAAGGTTACGGATGGCTTCATCCAGAAAAGACCAGTCATTCGGGGGAACGACTTTGATGGTCGGACACTCGATGCAGTGTGCGCCGAGATCGGTCAGCTTTTCCACCAGGTCGCTGGCCTGCTCCCGGGCCCGGGTGACGATGATCCGCTTTCCCAAGAGGGGCCGATGCTCGAACCAACCGAGCCGCTCCCGAAGCCCCACCACTTTTCCCACGACGATGATGGCCGGAGCCTTCATTCCCGCGGCCCTCACCCGTTCGACAATGTTCTCCAGGGTTCCGGATACCGTGACCTGCTCCGTTGTGGTCCCCCAGCGGACCAGGGCCACGGGTGTATCCTCTGCCATGCTGTTTTCGGTAAGCCGGGCAACGATGTTGGGAAGGTTTTTCACCCCCATGAAGAAGACGAGGGTTCCGATCCCCTTGGCCAGATGCTCCCAGTGGATGCTCGATTCCTCTTTTGCGGGGTCTTCATGGCCGGTGATGAAGGCGAGCGTCGAGGTAAAATCCCGATGGGTCAGGGGAATACCGGCATAGGCCGGGGCCGCGACCGCGGAGGTGACGCCGGGCACGACCTCGAAGGGGATGTCGTTTTCGACCAGCACCTCGGCCTCTTCGCCGCCCCGTCCGAAGATGTAGGGATCTCCGCCCTTGAGGCGGGTCACGGTCGCACCGGTCTTTGCCTTCTCCACGATGAGAGCGTTGATCCCCTCCTGGGAGAGGGTGTGATCTCCGCCCTTTTTTCCTACATAGATGGCATCGGCATCCGGGGAGACATATTTCAGGAGTGTCGGAGAGGCCAGATAGTCGTAGATGATCACATCGGCCTTCTGAATGCAGGAGAGACCTTTTACGGTGATGAGTCCCGGATCACCAGGGCCTGCGCCGACAAGATAGACCTTTCCGGTTTTGCCGTTTTCGCCCGATGGATTCCCGGATCGATTCCCGGATCGATTCCCGGATGAATTCACAAATGAACTCCCAGAAGAACTCCCAGAAGAACTCATAGTTCAACCGCCTTCAGTTTATCGAGAATGGAGCCGGCCCCGGCCGCAAGCAGCCGATTGGCCAGATCCAATCCAAGGGCATGGGGATCGGCCGCCGGTCCCGACAGGGTCTCCCGGATCACCGAAGATCCGTCCAGCTCTGCAACAAGTCCGGTGATCTGCAGGGTATCGCCCTCGATAGTTCCGTGGGCCGCGATGGGGACCTGACACCCCCCCTCCAGCCGATGGAGAAATGCCCGCTCGGCCATGACGGCCGTCCGGGTGAGGGGATGGTCCAGGGCCGCCATTCGAGGGCCGATGTCCGGATCATCTTTGCGGGTCTCGATGCATAAAGCCCCCTGCCCCACGGCCGGAAGCATCTCGGCATCGTCCAGATACTGGGTGATCCGATGGGCAAGTTCCATCCGCCGGACCCCGGCCGCGGCCAGAATCACCGCATCCAGATTCTCCTCTTCCAGCTTTCGCAGGCGCGTGTCCAGATTTCCCCGCAGGGAGACGATCTCGAGGTCTGGCCGAAGGTGCTTCAACTGTGCGCCCCGGCGCAGGCTGCTGGTTCCGATGACCGCGCCTTTCGGAAGCTCGAAGAGCTTCTTTCCGGTCCGGGAGATGAGAACGTCAAAGGGGTTCTCCCGCTCGGGAACCGCGCCGATGGTGAGCCCCTCGGGGATCTCGGCCGGCATGTCCTTCATACTGTGGACAGCCAGATCCACCCGGCCGTCCAGGATCGCCTCTTCGATCTCCTTGACAAATAGGCCCTTGCCGCCGACCTTGGCCAGAGGAACATCCTGGATCTTATCCCCTTTGGTCTTGATG
>JAABSZ010000077.1:0-16781 GCA_011390135.1 Desulfobacteraceae bacterium
CTGCGTTGATTTGTCCGGAGGCTGTATTCGACAACTGCTTCGAATCGTCAACAAAGCCTTGATTATCAGCCGCGGGATGAAAATTACAAAGGCGACAGCAGAGAAAAGCGCCGGAGAACTGGGAAGAACCATGTATGAGCAGTTCGATTCCGAACATCTTTCCATCCTTAAAGAAAGGCAGTTTCATACTGCCGATGAAAAGGTGCTGGATCTTTTGTTTTCCCTGGCTGTCCTGAAATATAATGGTGAACGAAAAATAAATCCGTTGATCCGGCAATATCTGGACGAATAGATGGTCGTCGATCACCATTTCAAAGGATCGAACAAAGAGCAGTGGGATCAGTTGCTCTTTGTTCTGGAAGAGAGGGATAAGCCGACTTTCATTGTCATCGGATTTAATTCATACGCCATCCAAAACAGGGTTTTCAAAAAGCTTCATCAGACCATTTCAAAGTATCGTTTCTACACATTAGATCTTTCTGCAAAGCAGATCACTTCCCTGAATCAAGCTTTTCGCTCAGAACTGCCCTTGGAAATATTGAATTCCACTCCTGTAGAATATATCGTCGATGTTTTAGGGCTGGAAAAGAGTCTTTTTCCGATTGATAAGGAGAATACCTTGCTGTCGGAACTCAACTTTGAGCGAGATGTTCTTTTTCAGCAATTTCCGTTTGTCACTATCCTCTGGACAGATTTCTCCACCGTCAGAAGATTGAAAACCGAGGCAAGGGATCTTTGGGACTGGATCTCCTATTATTATGAGTTCGATTGGAATCCATCCAAAAGATCTGGGGAATTCGAAGGCCTCTCACCTGACGGTGGTTTTCTGCCTGCTGCAGAAAAGAGCCCGGAGGAGATTTCCGAAAGAATCCGACGAATTGAAGATCTGCACCGGAAATATGAAATAGTGCCATTGGCTCCGAATTTAAAAGAAAGGGAAATCCGGGAGAAAATCAACATTCAAAAGCTGCTGGCAAAAGAATATATCGCGCTTGAAGATTATTCCAATGCTGAAAAGGCTTTTCGAATTGCTTTGGCATTATCAGGGCAGACCAGAGGTTTGGAATATGAAAAGGAGGAGATACCATCTCTGTTGAATAAAATTTGAATAAAATCCATTACCGGCCTTCAAAAAAAGATTGACCATATCCGCACCATTATTTTCCAGATTCTACGCAACGGATTCGACGATCTTGATCATCCTTTTCGAAGAATACTCCCCCACATCGGCCAGCGCATCGTTGGGTGCAAAGAGATTGGCATTGTTCGAATAGAGGCAGGTGACGGACGGGGGGAAATCCTCGTCTGCCAGATAGAAGATGTAGCAGAGTTCGATCTTGGGCAGGGGCCGTGCTGTAAACGCGAAATCCCCGCCCACCCCGGCCGGCGCATTACCGCCTGAAAGATCTGCTGCGATCTTCTCCCGGGCTTCTCTGATCCGCTCCACATGGGGAACCAGAATCCCTTCGGTGTGGGTGGCAAATGCGGCCGTGTAGGGCGCGGTATCGGGAAACTCCCGAAAGGCTTTGAAGGGCTGGGCAATCATCGGCTCCGTTTTGGCATGGAGGGCATACAGGGAGATGAGGATGCCGAGGACCCCGGTTTCCGGCTGTCCGTCCAGAAAGATTCCGTCCGGGGCGATCCGGCACTCCTGGCCGAAAGCGGTGAAGATGTATCCATTCTCCCCCTTTTGGGCCGGCAGCGTCTTTTGGAGATGATCCCGCGCGGTTGAAAAGAGCTTTTCGATATTGTCAGTAACGATTTTTGCATACTGATCGGCCATCTGAGATTTTCCCCCATTCTCTCCTCTGGTTCCCCTGCCCATGCGCTCCACGATAAACGGTATGCAAAGAATACCCATTGATCCTTTTCCATCCCTTTGGGCACAGGAGTTGTTCATTGACGCCGGCGCTTCGGTATGAGACAATAGCCTCAGCATCTGCTGGAATATGTTATAAAAAATCGGAAATATCTGTCAACTGCAAATCGGCCGTAGAGAAACGCCGGTTTACAAAGGGATAGGAGGGAAACGAAAAAAGCAATGGAAACCAAAGAAGCGATCATGGGGTTTTCCCAGAGCGAAAAGATAAAGACCTTGATTCTGTGGATCAACCACAACCTGGAGATTTCCCCTGCACTGCCCGAGGCTGAGAAGAAGGGCGCGGACCGGCTGATCCGCACCAATGTTCATATGCTCTCCAACGAGATCCAGCTCGGAGAACGGGTTGCGGCCGGGTTCAACTGGGGGGATGTCAAAAAGCATGTGGAGAAGGCCATCGTCATGATGAATTCGGGGGTAGAGCAGGATACCTCGCACCACCTTACCCAGGCGCTGACCCATGTCACCACCATTGGCCAGCGCTCCATGACCCTGCTTCGGGAGAAGGGGCTGATCTGATAGAAATGGGGGCCTATTCGGGGATGGGGAAGATGACGAGCCGGAATCCGACCCAGGGCTTTTCGATTTTGGTCCAGTAGCCGTCCCGCATCGCGCTTCTGGTGTTTCTCGGCTCGTCGCTCCAGCCCCCGCCCCGCACCACGCGGCTGACCAGCTTGTCCGAGGAGTAGGTCTTTCTGCACCACTCCCAGACATTGCCGATCATGTCGTGGAGGCCGAATGCGTTGGCGGCAAACTTTCCCACGGGGGCCGCGGCCGCATAGCCGTCGGTGCAGTGGTGATGGGGCCAGGGAAAGGAGAAGGTCTTTTTCGCGGTATTGTCGAAGACATTGGCGTATTTGCACGCCCCGTGCGGGTTGTCTCCCCAGTAGCGCAGCGTCGTTGTTCCTCCCCGGCAGGCGTATTCCCACTGGGGCTCTGACGGCAGCCGGAAGTTGAAGCGGCCCTTGTGCTTGTCCGTGAGCCACTGGGCAAAGACCGTGGCCTCGTCCCAACTGACCTGGACGGCCGGCTGATCATTCCTGTTCAGGGTGAGGCCCTTGTGGGCGCCGCTGTCATGTTTCGGCTTGAACTTCCGGTACTGGGCGTTGGTCACTTCGGTGATGCCCATCCAGAAAGATTCGAGGCAGATTCGATAGAGGGATTCATCCTTGTACCGCTCCGGCGCATCTTCGGGGGTTCCTATATCGAAACAGCCGGAGGGTATCTTGATGAATTTCATGCCGGTGATCGGTTCGGTAAAGAGTTCGCCTGCAGCGGAAATCGCGGGAATGGCAAAGAGGATCAGCAGAAAAAGGGCGGAAGGGATTGGGCTTTTTTTCATCATTTCAGGGCCGGATTTTTAGATTTTTGGTGCTGCGGGTTTACCATAACGGTTCACCTATGTTATAAGTCAGGTTTGTGTTCCTGTTGTTGACTATAGAACTTTTTGGAATTGCGATCAAGGATTTATGGAAAAACCTGCAGAAATTAAAGAAACTTCAGCGGCCGGAAATGCCCCTGGTATCTCCCCTGAAATCACCATCGGAAAGCGGATCGGGGCATGGCTCGTCCACGGATTCACCGCAACGGGCGCGATCTTCGGACTGCTGGCCCTCGATGCCATCGGCCGCGGGAAGTTCTATTATGCTCTATGGATGATGGCCGGCGCGATCTTCGTGGATGCGGTGGACGGAACCCTTGCCAGAAGAGCCCAGGTAAAGGCCGCGGCGCCCCAGATCGACGGTGCGCTGCTGGACAACCTCCTCGATTATGCCAACTACGTCATCGTTCCGGCCTACTTCATGATCGCGGCCAAACTCCTGCCCTATGGCTGGCGATTCACCTCCGCGGCGCTGGTGGCCCTCTCCTCTGCCTACCAGTTCACCCAGGTGGATGCCAAGACCGAGGATCATTTCTTCAAAGGGTTTCCCAGCTACTGGAACATCATGGTGATGTATCTCTATCTCTGGGAGACTTCGGAATGGACAAACCTTTTCGTGGTACTGGGGCTCTGTGTGCTCATCTTCATTCCGGTAAAATACGTCTATCCTTCCCGCCTCGAATACCTGACCCATAATCGATGGCTCCGTCTGGCCATGCTCGCGGCAACCATCGTCTGGATGGCCGTCACCGCAATTCTGCTCTGGATCTATCCGCTGACCTACAATATCCTGCGGATTCTCTCCATCGGGTATATTGTTCTTTATATTGCGGTCAGCGTCTATCGGACGTTCGTTCCTCTCGAGGGGAAAGAAGATTGACCGCGGTATTATATGTTTGATAGAAAAGAAGAGCGATGTGGCAGGAATTTTCTGCAGGAAGATCTTCTCTGTTTGAGAATTCTCTACAATAAGCATACTCACAAAAAAAAGCCACCGGATATACAACCTGCGCATACCCGGTGGCGTAAGAAGCCATAAATCTCGATTTTTTCTGCCGGCTATTCTTCCACTTTCCGCAGCACCAGAGTCCCGTTGGTCCCACCAAACCCAAAGGAGTTGGTCATTGCCGTCTTCACATCGGCCTTCCGTGCGGTATTGGGCACATAATCGAGATCGCACTCCTCCCCCGGGTTTTCGAAGTTGATGGTGGGGGGGATGTCGCCGGTATGGATGGTGAGCGCGGTGAAGACCGTCTCGATCCCGCCGGCCCCGCCCAATAGATGACCCGTCATCGACTTGGTCGAGCTGACCGGAATGGAATGAGCCTTCTCCTTGAAGACCGTTTTCAGAGCCCGGGTCTCGTAGAGATCGTTTAGTGGGGTCGAAGTTCCGTGGGCGTTGATATAGTCGATCTCTTTGTATCCGATGCCCGCATCCGCGAGTGCTTCCTCCATGCAGCGGACCGCACCGTCTCCGTCCTCGGGTGGGGCTGTCATGTGGAATCCGTCGCCGCTGGCCCCGAAGCCGATCACCTCTGCATAGATTTTAGCCCCCCGCTCCCGGGCCGCGTCCAATGTCTCCAGGATCAGGATGCCGCACCCTTCGCCCACCACGAATCCGTCCCGGTCCCGTTCAAAGGGCCGGGAGGCTTTCTGCGGATCGTCGTTTCGGGTGGAGAGCGCCTTCATGGCATTGAAACCGGCAACACAGGTGGGGGAGATGACCGATTCCACGCCGCCGGTGATCATCGCGTCGGCCGCGCCGGTTTGGATCATATGAAAGGCCTGCCCCACGGCATGAGTCCCGGCTGCGCAGGCCGTTGCAATGGAAAGGTTTGGCCCCTTTGCCCCGAAATGGATGGAGACCATGCCCGGGGCCATATTGCCGATCATCATCGGGATGAAGAAGGGGCTGACCCTTTTGGGGCCCTTGGTCTCCAGAATCCGGGCATTGTCCTCCAGAATCTCCAGCCCTCCAAGGCCGCATCCCATGACCACGCCGATCCGGTCCCCGTTGGAACCATCTATCTTCAGCTTTGAATCCTCAACCGCCATTCGGGCTGCTGCTATGGCATAGGCGATGAACTGCGGGGTCCGTTTGGCCTCCTTTTTGGGCAGGTAATCCTCCGGAACAAACCCCTTGACCTCACCTGCGATCTTGGTGGGAAACGCGGCCGCATCAAAGCGGGTGATCTCCCCGATCCCTGATCTGCCCGCACAAAGCGCATCCCAAGATTCGGTCACACCGATGCCCACCGGCGTCACCAGCCCGACTCCTGTTACGACCACCCTTCTCTTCAAAGAAGCCTCCTTATGATCCTGTTTCCGGATTCGGCCCGACACGAAAAACCTCGAGATCGATGCCGGATTTTTCCGATTATGCGTGCTGTCCCACATAGTTGATCGCATCCTTGACCGTCATGATGCCTTCTGCATCCTCGTCAGATATGTCGATGTCGAACTCCTCCTCCATGGACATGATCAGCTCGACCAGATCGAGAGAGTCCGCGCCCAGATCATCCACAAACGAGGCATCCGGAACCACTTCGTTCATCTCTACGCTCAGCTTGTCGGCAATGATCTTTTTGATTTTATCCTCGATGGACATCTTCACCTTCTCCTTATGAAAAAAATGTAAAATATATTGAAAAAATTTGGAAAAATTTTATTTGCTTTTTGGATTTACATGTACAGGCCGCCGTTGACATGGATCACCTGGCCCGTGATATAGTCGGCTTTTTCCGATGCCAGAAATGCGGCTGCACCCGCGATATCTTCGGGGGTTCCGCCCCGCCCCAGGGGGATCTGGGCGATCATGGCCTCTTTTGCCTTTTCGGTCATCGCGGCCGTCATTTCAGTATCCACATAGCCGGGCGCGATCGCGTTTGCCGTGATGTTTCTGGAGGCCAGCTCCTTTGCCACGGCCTTTGTGAAGCCGATTAGGCCCGCCTTGGCCGCGACATAGTTGGCCTGTCCCGGGTTGCCCATGACACCGACAACCGAGGAGATCATTATGATCCGGCCGTACCGCTTCTTCATCATGGCCTTGGCCGCTATCTTGGTGCAGAGGAACGCGCCTGTCAGGTTGACCGAGAGGACGTCGTTCCAGTCCTCCGGCTTCATCCGGACCAGCAGGCCGTCCTTTGTGATGCCGGCGTTGTTGACCAGAACGTCGATCTTACCTGTCGCGTCCAGGATCTGTTTGAAAAAATCGGCCACCGCATCGGGGTCGGAGACATCGGCCTTGATGCCGAAAGCCTTGCCGCCGACATCGGCTGCCAATTTGCTGGTCTCTTCGGCCCCTTTATCATCGGAGCCGTAGTTGAAATAAATCACGGTCTCCGCATCGGCAAAGGCCAGGCAGACGGCCCTGCCGATCCCCTTGGAGCCGCCCGTGACCACTACGGTTCGCGCACTTGCCATGATTACCTCCCGAACAGGATGTCGGCCATCCGGTCCATGTCGCCGATGAGCCCCTGGAGGCCCGCGAGCAGATCGTTGTAGGAGACGCTCTTCATAAAGGCACGCACGGCCTCTTCATCGAAGATGTCCGATCCCATGACGATCCGGACCGTGTTCTGGGCCACAAGCCCCGCTACCTCTCCCGCGAAGATCCGCGCGGAAAGCCTTGCCCGCTCCGCATCCGGCTCTCCGGCTTGGGTGAGGCGGGCCGCCTTATGCGCCAGTGCCGCGCCCACCTCCACATGGGTCATCATATCGGCCAGCAGGAACATGGCATACTGGGTCTTGGTGAGGCCGTTCTCGTGGATCAGGTTCACGGTCTCGTTGACGGCCCTCGCGCACCGTCCATAGACCGGCCCCCCCACATCCGGGGAAAGGCCCTCTGCGGCAGCGGCCATCTCCTCGTAATAGGCCCCTTTGGTCTTGCGGGTCTTTTTCCAGCGGAAGGTGCTGATGATGTTCTGCTGGATCTCGCTGGTTCCTTCGTAGATGCAGGTGATCTTCACATCCCGCTTGATCTTCTCCACGCCGAACTCGTTGATGTAGCCGTAGCCGCCCAGAGCCTGCATCGCGTCATCGGCCGCCTGGTTTGCACTCTCCGAGGCAAAGAGCTTTGCAATGGAGCCCTCGACCTGGAGATCCTTTTCACCGGCGTCCAGCCTCTCCGCGATGGTCTCCACATAGGCCTCGGCCGCATCGAGCCGCACCGCATGGGGAACGATCAGCTTATGGGTGTATCCCTGCTTCTCGCACAGGGGCGCACCGAACTGTATCCGCTCCTTCGCGTAGGGGATCGCGATCTCCAGCGCGGCCTCTCCCGCGCCCAGGGCCATGGCCGCGACCATCACCCGGGTGTAGCCGAAGACCGCGTTGGCCTGCTTGAGCCCCTTTCCCGGCACTCCGCCGATGAGGTTCTCGACCGGCACGAAGACATCGGTGAGCGCGATGGGGGAGGTGTTGGAGGCCCGGATGCCGTGCTTCTCCTCGCCTTTGCCGGGCGCGTACCCCTCGGTTCCCTTCTCCACGATAAAAAAGCTGGGACCCTCGGGGGTCTTGGCCAGCAGGGTGATGAAGTCGGCCGCAAGACCGTTGGAGATGAACTGCTTGTTGCCGGTGATCCGGTAGCCGGTAACCGCTCCTGAATCGTCCGTCACCGGTTCGGCCTTGGTGGAAAGGCCGGCCACGTTGCTGCCGGCCCCGGGCTCGGTGACCGCATAGGCCACCAGGGCATTTCCCTCTGCGATCCTGCCGAGCCATTTCTCCTTCTGGGCCTTTGTGCCGCCCACCAGCAGCGGGTCTGCACCGAGCTGAATGGCAAAAAAGGCCGTGCCGACGCCGAGGCAGATCTTGCACATCTCCCGGGTGACCGCGAAGCAGTCCCTCGCGCCGCCGCCCATGCCCCCGAACTCCTCGGGGATGAAGAGCAGTTGCAGCCCGATCTCGGGGCCGAGCATCTCCCGGATCACCTCCTCCGGAAAGATCTCTTTCGCGTCATACTCCAGGATCTTTTCCCGGGTTAGCATACGCTTTTGCAACTGCCGCACCGTCTCCACGGCCATCTGTCTCGATTCCGCATCCAATCCGTATAGATTGGCTCCGTATAGCTCGACCTGTGCTGGGCTGTCTGTATGCATCAGCTTCTCTTCTTACGCTATTATATTATGATAATATGGTTGTGTTTAAGAGTGTCGTACTTTCTGCGGGTAAAAAGAAGCCCGTTAGGCCTCCTCTTTCTCCTCGACCAGGGAACGGCCCTTGTAGGTGCCGCATTCGGGGCAGAGATGATGGGGCTGCTTGATCTCACCGCACTGGGCGCAGGTACTCAGATTGGGGCCGTCGATCTTCTGGTGGGTACGGCGTTTGTCCCGCCGGGATTTGGAAATCTTTCGTTTCGGAAGTGCCATAAGTAAATCTCCTAACGCTTTGTATTCTATAGAATTGGTCAATAACCATCCCGATGTCCGGGTTGTACATTCTAGTAATTGAATCCGAGGGGATTGTCAAGGCTTTTTCTGTAGATTTTATCTTGTGCTTTGCCGGGGATTATGTTAAGAAAGGTATTTTCTACTTATGATGGAAAGGGGCTCCTTCCCGGACAGCCTCGCGTTTTTGTAGTGATTTTCGACACCCATCCGGGGAAGGTTATTTCTATAGAGATAAAAACGAGTAAAAAAGGAATACCTGAAGGGAAAAGATATGGAAACGATCGTCACACGCTTTGCGCCCAGCCCCACGGGCTTTCTCCACATCGGCGGGGCCCGCACGGCCCTCTTCAACTGGCTCTACGCCCGCCACATGAAGGGGAAATTCATCCTCCGCATCGAAGACACGGACGTGGCCCGCTCCACCAGAGAGTCGGTGGATGCGATCTTTCAGGCCCTCCACTGGCTCAGCATCGACTGGGATGAGGGGCCCTTCTACCAGACCCGGCGGTACGACATCTATAATCAGCAGATCGAAAAGCTGCTGGAAACAGGTCACGCCTACTACTGCAACTGCTCCCCGGAACGGCTGGAGACCATGCGCAAGGAGGCGATGGCATCGGGCGGAAAGCCCAAATACGACGGCCGCTGCCGGGAGAAGGGGCTGGCCTGCGGCGACGATACGGTGGTCCGCTTCAAAGCCCCTATGTCCGGGACAACGGTGGTGGAAGACGTGATCAAGGGCAACATCGTCTTTCAGAACGCGGAGCTGGACGACTTCATCATCGCCAGAAGCGACCGGACCCCCACCTACAACTTCTGTGTGGTTGTGGATGATCTGACCATGGGGATCAACATGGTGATCCGGGGGGACGACCATCTCAACAACACGCCAAAGCAGATCCTCCTCTACCGGGCTCTGGAGGGAAAGCTGCCCACCTTCGGCCATGTGCCCATGGTGCTGGGCGACGACCGGGCCCGTCTCAGCAAACGGCACGGAGCCATGTCCATCACGGCCTACCGGGAGATGGGATACCTGCCGGACGCCCTTATCAACTATCTGGTCCGGCTGGGCTGGTCATACGGGGATCAGGAGTTCTTCACCAGAGAGGAGCTGATCGAGAAGTTCTCCATCGAAAACATCGGCCGGTCCGCGGGGGTCTTCAATCCGGAAAAGCTCTTGGCCTTAAATGCCGAACACATCAAGACCACGCCGCCGAGAAAGCTGATCCGCCACCTGGGCCCTTTTCTGGAGGAGCGGGGGATTGTCTGCGACGACACCGAACAGTTGAAGGGGATCATCCGAACCTTGAACAGCCGGAGCAAGACCCTGATCGACCTGGCCGACGGGGCCATGTTCTACTTTGCCGACAAGGTGGAGTATGATGAGAAGGCCGCAAAGAAGTTTTTGAAGCCCAGCTCGCTGGAGCCGATGAATCTGCTGGCCGAGGAGCTGGAGAAGCTTTCCGATTTCTCCGAAAAGAGCCTGGAGGGAGCATTTCTGAAGGTGATGGAGGCAACGGATCTGAAGCTCGGGAAGATCGCGCAGCCGGTGCGGGTCGCTCTGACGGGGGGTACGGTAAGCCCTGGAATCTTCGAGATCATCGAGGTTCTGGGCAAGGAGAAGACCCTCTCCCGGCTTCGGGATGCGGTGGCCTTTATCCATGAAAACGGGGATGCCGGTTGATTTTTTACTTGACGGAACGATCCTTTTCCTGTACCTTCAGGAGTTAAGTTTGCTGGGAGATCGTCCAGCGGCAGGACAACGGACTCTGACTCCGTCGACCCAGGTTCGAATCCTGGTCTCCCAGCCACTCACACACATCAGAAGGGATTAACCGATGGAAACCGGTTGATCCCTTTTTTGGTTGATCCCTTTTTTGGTTGATCCCTTTTTTGGTTGATCCCTTTTTTGATTGTTCAATTCTGATTGATCCATCGGAGAACCCATGACCGTTTTTCCGACTGCTCCTAAGCGCCGCATCTCGCCAAAATCCTATCTCTGCCTCATCCTACTGCTGCTGTTGTCCACAATTTTTTCCTCCGGATGCGCCCGGATCTATCAGGATCGGGGCTGGATAATGGAGGAGATCTGCACGGTTCAAGAAGAACAGACCGTTGGGATCGAAAGCGAGCCCCCGGCCTCCCTGTGGCTAAATGGGGAATATGTGGGGGATACGCCTTTAAAGATTCAACTGCCCTATGAGATCCGTAAGATCGACCTCTCCCAAAAAGAGTTCAAGGAGAGGCCGGGAAAGGCAGAGCAGGAGATTCTCGAAGCCCAAAACCGGCAGGAGGAATTTCCGCAGCCCTCCCTCCATACCCTCCACTTCAAGGCCGTCAACCACCATGATCTCTTCACCACCCTGTCGATTCCCCATCCGGAGCCGGTCTTTCGCGGGATTCTCCGGAAGCGGAAGAGCGGTTCCGCGGTTCCGGTAAAGGCCGTATTCTCTCTCCATGCGGAGAAAAAGCGATTTCCGCTGGTCCGTTCGATCATTGCCGCGCACAAGGCCCCGGGCACGATCGAAAAAGATCCCCCAACACCGTCCCCGACCGGAGGCCCCGATGAATATCAGCAGACGTTTACTGTCCCCTTCGCCGATCTACGTGCCCTGGACGGCCTCATGGCCGACCTGGTTTCGGCCGCGGGCCGACGGAACTTCCGGTTTCAACTGGAGGGGATTCGATTTGTCGCACAGCTCACCACCAATCCGGTGCGGGAGTTTCGCGCGGTCTGGGTAAGCTATATCGACTGGCCCGGAACCGAGACCGATCCGGCTCTTCAAAAAGCGGAATGGATTCGGATGCTCGATACGTTTTCCGATCTCAACATAAATGGGGTCTTCTTCCATGTTCGGGCCGAGGCCGATGCGCTCTACGGTTCGCGGTATGAGCCCTGGTCCCGCCTTTTGACCGGTGTTCAGGGAAGAGATCCGGGATATGATCCCCTGGCCTTTGCCGTGGCCGAGGCTCACAGACGGGGCATCGAACTCCATGCGTGGATGAACCCCTACAGGACCCGGATCTCCTCCGGCTGCGGAAAGGGCCGAACCCACTTTGCTGCGGATCACATCACCCAGACCCATCCCGAATGGGTCATCGACTTTTCCATCGGGAGCCGGGGCTGTTACCAGATGCTCGATCCCGGCATTCCCCAGGTCACGGAATGGATTGCAAAGATCGCGGCCGATATCGTGAAGCGGTACGATGTGGACGGCATCCATTTCGACGATATGTTCTATCCCTATCCGGGGCCGGGCTATTCCGGAGTAAAGGGTGAGGATTACCGGACCTATCAAAAATATAAAAAAGGAAAGATATCCATCCGGGACTGGAGGAGAGAGAATGTCAACCGGATGATCGACGCGGTCAACAAAAGCATCAAAACGATCCGAAAGGATGTCCGCTTCGGCATCAGCCCCTTTGGTATCTGGCGCAGCGGGGTTCCGGAGGGAATCCGCGGAATGAGTTCGGTTGACGCCATCTACAGCGACGCGCTGGCCTGGCTGGAAAAAGGGAGCATCGACTATCTCACCCCCCAGCTCTACTGGAAGACCCACGGCTCCCCCGACTATCAGCGCCTGCTGGAGTGGTGGGCGGAAAAAGTCCATGAGGCCGGAAGACATATATATCCGGGTCAGATCCTCTATTATGTGGGAACAGACCGCTTTCCGGAGCAGGGAAACAAGCCCCGATCCCCAAAGGAGATCATCGAGCAGGTCAAAAGCAACCGGGAAGCCCGGGACAGAAGCGTTCTGGGAAATGCCTTCTATCGGGCCTTGAACGACAAAGATCAGCTTCTGGGCCCCGTGCAGATTCGGCAGGAATTGGAAAAAGGGCTCTATGCGGCCCCGGCCCTTCCGCCGATCATGGACTGGCTGCCCGCGGAGCGGCCCCGGTCTCCGATAAATCTACAGTTCGAGAGGGAAGGCGAAAATTCCAAAGATCATTCTGCCGATGGATTTAACAAAGAGCCTCCCGGGACTTCGAAGATAATTCGACTGGTCTGGGATGATCCAACCGGGCCGGAAAACGGAAACCGGTGCTGGAAATATGCCCTCTACACCGTCAGCCGGGAGGATTATCTGGAAAGGGAGGGGGAGATCCGGAATCTGGGCACATTAGTCGCAGTGACCGGGGAAAAGAGTCTCCTCCTGAAGATCAAGGGCGAAAAAGATGTTGAAAATAAGGCCATTTCCCTGGAGAGGGGGGATCTTCTCTTTGTCACCGCGGTATCGGGCAATAATGTGGAGAGCCTGCCGAGCGTGCCGCTGGTCTTCGGCATTTCTCCCTGATGATTTTCATCATGATCCCGCTTTATCCCGTCAGATACTCGGCAAAGGCATCCGGCGCAAGATTTCCAAAGTATTCCGTCAGATCGAGATCCCGCACCGCATCCTGCACCGGATCCCGGTCATAGCGGACCCCGCAGAGCCGGGCCTCGACATCTCCCACATCGCCGAACCCGAGAAAGTCGCCGTAGATTTTGATTCCGCATATGATCCCTTTCTCCACCTGAATCCGCGTGTCGATGAGCCCGATGGGAAAACGGTGCTCCCTTCGGATATTGAAATCCGGGGATCTCCCGTAGTTCCAGTCCCATGTCCGGTACTTCTCTTCGGCCAGTCTTTCGGCCCCGGCCCAATCGGTATCGGTCAGATCAAGGCTCTGTACATCGCCATAGGGGGCAAAAATCGCCTCCAGCAGATGCCTCTTGAATCCCTCCATGTCCATGGGCGCACTCAGGAATTCGGTAATGTTGGCCACCCGGCTCCGGATCGATTTCAGACCCTTGGATTCGATCTTGTCGATGCGGACGTTCAATGCCTCGACCACGGTCTCCATGTGGGAGTGGAAGAGGAGGGTTCCGTGGCTGAACATCCGCTTTCCTGCGGCAAACTGGGCATTGCCCGAGATCTTCCTGCCGTCGGCCACGATGTCATTTCGGCCCGTCAGCTCGGCCGGCACCCCCAGATCCTTCAATGCGCCGATCACCGGCTCGGTGAACTTTTTGAAATTCAAAAAATGGCTTTTGTCGTAGTCGGTGATGAAGCTGAAGTTGAGGTTGCCGAGATCATGATATACCGCGCCGCCCCCGGACATCCGGCGCACCACATCGATGTTCCGCTCCCGGATGAAATTGCTGTTGATCTCCTCGATGGTGTTCTGGTTCCGGCCGATGATGATGGAGGGCCGGTTGACATAGAAGAGAAGCAGATCGCCCTTTATCTCTTTATTGCGCAGGCAGTACTCCTCCAGGGCTAAATTGAGATGGGGATCGGTGATGTTTCGATTGTCGATAAAGCGCATGGCTTCACCCTTTCGCGAATATGTTTCTTCAGTAGAGAAACTCCTGAACCGCCTTTATCATTTCATCGGGCTTTTCCAGGGCCATCATGTGGCCGGCCCCTTCGATTTCAACATGGACTCCGTTATCTATATGCTCGGCCAGGTATTTCCCGTATTTGACCGGGGTGAGCCGATCCATGGTACCGGAGAGGATCAGGGCCGGTAATGAGATTTCTTTCAACTGATCCATGATATCAAAGTTTTCACATGCAAAAAGATCGCTGTAGGTGACGAGGGGATCGGTGTTCAGGTAGATGTCTCTCACCCGCTGGACTTCTGTGGCCGGTGCATCCAGGCCGAAAGCCCAGTCGCAGATGAGATTGATCGCGGGAATGGGATCATCCGATTTGAGCCCCTCCAGAATCACCGGCGCGACCCGGAGCCGCGCGCCTGTGCCCACGAGAATGATGGCCGAGAGCCATTCCGGATTCCGCAGGGCAAGGGTCAGCACAATCGCTCCGCCCAGGGAGTGGCCCGCGGGAACAACATTTTTCAGACCGAGTTCCGACACGAATTTTTCAATGACATCTGCATACGCATCCACATCGAGCTTTGCCTCTCCGCGGGACCGGCCGTGGCCCGGCAAATCCAGCCCGTAGACATTGACGCCTTCGAGTTCCCGAAGGGCTTCGGGCCAGTGGGTGTGATCCCCGCCCGACCCGTGGATCAGAATCAAATTCTTCTCCGCGCCGGCGTCATGATGGCTGTAGAAAATCTTCTCGCTGTTGACATTGATTTCGGGCATATCTGTTCCTCCGGTGGCCATGAGCAGGACGAAGATGAGGATGATGACGACCGCTTCGGTCATGGCTCTTCCTGCTTATGAATAACAGCAATTATATCAAAATACCTCAATCATATCAAAACCCCTCTGGAAATACCTTTGCAAAAAATGCAGATGGCTACCAACCATCCATTTGGACTATATCGTAAATACGGAATCATGAAAAGCGCATTTTTTGAGTTGCGAAATTCCATATTGGAATTGACATACCTGCATATTTATGCCAATTCTTATACGGAAAACGAGGTTCTCGATTACCTTTTGAATTGAATCAATATCATAATTTCAATCATATGACACCTGATTTTCAAAGAAAGCTGTTTTGGGATTACAGGAGTGATATTCCTGTCGAAGAGATTCCCGGCCAGACCCGTGCGCAGAGATTTGTTGATTTTTGGCCGGAAATTCACAAGGCTTACAAAATGGGTGTAATTTCTCTGGATGAAGTCAAATCAATTATTGAAGTCATTCACCAGTATGGGCCGGTAAAATATTGTGAAGACGTTAGGGAGTATGTTATTGGGACTTTGATCCAAAGGTGGATTTAGTATGTCTCTTATTTTATCCGAGGGGCAGCGGTACATCCTCGACCTTCTGCCTGCCGGCCTTAAAGAACGGTTTGTCTTTGGCGGCGGCACAGCACTTGCCGAACATTATCTATCCCATCGGCGATCAGAGGATCTGGACTTCTTTGCCTTGAACCGGAAGCAGCCGGTTCGTCTGGTCGAAATCGAAGGTATCCTGAAAAATGCCGGGTTCGAGATCGATTCAGTCAACAAACTGTTTGATCGATGTATCTATGGCATTCGGATTCATGATGAATTGATTAAAACCGAATTCGTTCCGCTTTATTTTCCCCGCCTGCAAGCACCAACGGAATGTCTTGAGTTCAATTTGAAAGTCGAGAGCCTGCAGGATTTAGCGGCAAATAAAATCATGGCGCTCTCAGAGCGCTTTGAAATCAAGGATTTTGTCGATATTTATGCGATCAGCCGACACGCTGGATGGCCTTTTCTCGATATGATGAAATTTGCCGAAGCCAAAGAAGCACTGCCCTACCGATATACAGTGCATATCTCCCGTATTTTTGTCTATCGGGAAGAGTTGAACCAGATTCGATATATTGAACCGTTTGATGTCGATCAAATTCTTGAATTTTACAAACTGTCCGATAAGGAACTAAAGTTTGGTTCCACGGGTGATTTTGAATAGTTCGGGTTTTCGCTTTTAAGAGGATAAGGAGGAAGAAGACGGCTTAGGACTCGGCCCTGTAGATGTCCGCAGAAGAGCGTAAAGACCGCAAACAGGGTCATCCCAACGATCCATCCCTTTGTCCGAAAACAAGACATCTGCCTCATGATCCTTCTCCTTTTTCCTGTTGTTGTTTCTGGCGTCGTTTATCTTTTTTGCGTCCCGACTTGATCCGCTTCCTCTCGGCTCGGAGATAATTTTCATACTCCCGCTCCCCGCCGTACCAGGTCATGATGCCGATCAATTTTCCAAAAAAGACCCCCGCGATGGGCCACTGGATCAGCCGCAGAGTCATGTCCGATGAATATCCCTGGCCGTAGAAGATCCGGCCTATGAGCGGTTCTGCCAGAAAAGCGGCCACGGCAAAGACAGAGCCCATCATCAGCACCCCGTAGAGAATCACATAGCGAATTCGGCCCTTGGCCCGGATCCGCTCCCATTTTTTCGGATCGAACTTTTTGATCATTTCGTTTTTCTTGCCGTCTGTTTTGCCAGGGTCAGGCTGATGAACCGGAACCCCAGCAGGTAAAGGGTGGCTGCGGCAAAGGAGGTGATCGTTCCGGCATAGATTCCGATGGCCGGATAGACAAAAGAGACCGTGACCGCGTAGGTGATCAGCGCACCCAGCCCCAGCGGAAAATTCTTGATGATCGTATGGACCTCCCTTGTGCCGTAGGTGATATGGACGATGAGCATCAGCGGAAAGAGCGTAATCGGAAAAGCGGAGAAGAGCCCTGCCCATCGGGGCCC
>JAABSZ010000078.1:0-16660 GCA_011390135.1 Desulfobacteraceae bacterium
AAGAGGTTCCGGTGACTGCGAAGTGCGAAGGCTGCGGCCTTCAGTGGAGACTGGATGCGCCTGTTTTTACCTGCCCTTCCTGTGAAAGCGGCTCGGTTAAAATGTTGTCGGGCAGAGAGCTGGAGATCACCTCCATAGAGATCGAAGACGAGGAGTGAGAGAAGAAGAGATGGAAATCAAGGTTGTCCGGAATGTGCTCGATGTGAACAAGACCCTGGCAGCGCGGAATCGGGATCGGTTTTCCCAAGAGAAGGTCTTTGTGCTGAACCTGATGAGTTCCCCGGGTTCGGGAAAGACGACGCTGCTCAAGAAGACCTTGGTGGAGCTTGCGCCGGATCTGAAGTGCGCGGTGATCGTGGGAGATGTCTGCACCTCCAACGATGCGGATCGGCTTGCGGTGTCGGGCGCGCCCGTGGTGCAGGTCAATACGGATCAGTTCGGCGGGGACTGCCATCTCGCGGCCCATGTGATCGCGGCGGCCGCAGATGATATCGATCTTGAAGATATCGACCTTTTGATCGTGGAGAACATCGGCAACCTGGTCTGCCCTGCGGAGTTCGACATCGGAGAGGATGCCCGGGCCGTGGTCTTGAGCGTCACCGAGGGGGAGGACAAGCCGGCCAAATACCCGGTTATGTTCCGGGTCTGTGATGTGGCTATCCTCAACAAGACTGATCTGCTTCCCTATCTCGATTACGATCTGGATGCCGCGATCGGTTATATGGGCCAGGTCCATCCGGAGATGCCGGTCTTTCAGCTTTCGGCAAAGACCGGAGAGGGGATCGAGCCCTGGCTGGAATGGCTCAAGGAGCAGGTGACGCGTAAAAGATCCAAAGGCTGATCCGCCGAAGGACCGATCCTCCAGCTCCTTCGGCTCAACCGATCCCATCCGCTTCTTCGACAGGAGATCCCACTCCTGTTCCCGCCCCCCGATAAGACAAAATTCTTTCTTTTCTCCGGCGCTTTTCAGCGCGGTCGGGTAAACGACAGGAAGATTGAAACGTCTGATTCTCTTCAGGTTAGGTATAGGGGACGGCTTTTAATAAAGCCGTCTTTATCTTTAAGAGATTGCAAAAGACCCCGAACCGGTGGTATAAAAATCTTCATGAGAAACCTTATCAAAAAGGAGACATCCGATGCGAAAACCCTTCCATGCCGCAATGCTCATCCTGCTTGTAACCGGGCTCTTTATCACAGCCGGCTGTTCCACCACCACCAGAAACATCTCCACGGAAGAGGAGATCCACTATGACGAGGCCTATGATTTTTCCGACAAAAAAGTGATCGTTGACGGGCTGGTGGAGCCGCTGATCGCCCGATACCAGAACAGCGGGGACGGGTATCGTCCCGTGGCCATTGTTTACCCCATTGCCAACCGGACATCGGAGCATATCGACACCACCGGCATCAGCGACGACATTCGGGGACGGCTGATCAATGGCGGAGTCTTCCGGTTCCTGAACGAGGCCCAGCGGGACAATATCGCGCAGGAGCTGGATTATCAGCGAAACAGCGGGATGGTGGTCCGGGATCAGATCAAACAGGCCCGGCAGTCCGGCGCGAAATATATCCTGAGCGGCACCCTGCGATCCATCGAGAAGGAGGAGCCCAAGGGTATCCGGCTGAAAAAGAAGAAGATGAACTACTACAGCCTCAATCTGCAGTTGACGGATGTGGAGACAGGCCTGATCGACTGGACCCACAGCGTCGATCTTGCCAGAGAGGCTTCCAAACCGATCATCGGATGGTAACGAACTTGTTTTCCTTTGCCTCCCTGCGGCGCCTGATCGGGGCCGCGCTGCTGCTGGTTCTCTTTTCCGGATGCACTGCCGGGGCACTGCGCCAGGCCAGAACGGATTTCTACCGGAACCGGGTGGATGAAGCGGCCGCGACACTTGAAAGCGACGATGGCTCCCGCCGGGACCGGCTCCTGTTCCTCATGGAAAAGGGGCTGATCTACCACCGCGCAGGCCGGTATGAGGAGAGCATCAAGGCACTGTTGAAGGCATCCCGGCTCATGGAAGAGCAGGAGATGGTGAGCGTCAGCCAGCAGACCGGCTCCATGGTCATCAATGAATGGGTCACCGAATACAAGGGCGAATACAGCGAGCGGCTCTGGGTGCATTCCTATCTTATGATGAACTACCTGCTCCTCTACAAATATGAGGATGCGCTGGTCGAGGCAAAGCTGGCGCTGAGGCGGATGCGGGAGCATTCCGATGCCCTGAAGGGGGATTATTACACCCGTGCCCTGGCTGCCCTCTGCTATGAAAACCTCGGCCTCTACAGCGACGCGTATATCGAATACAAAAAGCTGGCCGAGCTTATGCCGAATCCGGTCCCCGCGGCTCCGGATCTCTATCGGCTGGCGCTGATCCTCGGATTCAAAGAGGAATCCGCGAAATACAGGAAAATGCTTCCGCAGGGCTGGGAATTCTCCCCAAAAGACGGAGAGCTGGTCATGTTCGTGGGGGTGGGCAGCGGTCCGGTGAAGATCCCGGGGAATATCGTGCTGCCGCCCTCTATCCGGGTCTCCTTCCCGCAATACAAAAATCGGTTGGTCCCCCATGTCCAGGTGATGGCTGCTTCCGGAACAGAACCTCTGGTCGGCACGGTGATTACGACCGATGTCTCCTCGGTCTCCAAATCTGCATTGGAAGAGCGGGCAACGCTCCTCATGGCCAAGGAGAGCGCCCGGGCTGCGATCAAGGAGGCCGTGGCTCAGGCCGTGGGACGGAAAAACGATGATGTGGTAGTGGCACTGGTCAGAACGGTCCTGTTCCTGATGGAGGAGCCGGACACCCGGGGCTGGGAGACCCTGCCGGGCGCGCTCAAGCTGGTGCGGTTTCGGATATCTCCGGGAACCCATACGGTTCAGGTGCGGATTCAAGGGGGGGTATCCCAGACCCTCACCTTTGACGATATCCGCATCCATCCCGGAGAAAGGGTCTATCGATCCCTCCGGGTCTCGTACTGATGCCCGATTCCCTGGCCTCTTTCAAAGCCATTGTCTCAGAAATGGACCGGCAGCTACTGGCCATGTACGGCTCTCAGGGCTGGTGGCCCACAACGCCCCAAGGCGAGACCGTTCCGATATACCGGCCCGGAGAAGAGGGGAGGGCGGTGTCGGATCGGGAGGCCTTTGAAATTATCGTCGGTTCGATCCTGACCCAGAACACCGCCTGGAAGAATGTGGAGAAGGCCATCGCCAATCTGATCTCCGAAGAGCTTCTGGAGATCCAAACGGTCGCAGAAGGAGGAGAGAGGCTCCTACAGGCGATCCGGCCTTCGGGATATTTCAATCAGAAGTCGATTCGCCTTGCCGGCATCTCCCAAAAGATCTTAGAGGCCGGGGGGATACAAGCACTTCGGCCGATGCCGACTGATGCCCTCCGGAGATACCTGCTCGATCTGAAGGGTGTGGGGCCCGAAACCGCGGATTCGATCCTCTGCTATGCCTTTTCCCGCCCAGTCTTTGTGGTGGACCGATATACCCAGCGCCTATTCCAATTCTTGCGCCTTCCGTTTGGGACCTATGATGAGGTCCAGAAGCTCGTTCACCAAGCCATTTCGCCCTCGGCCCCGGATTACGGAGATCTTCATGCCCGGATCGTTAAAGTGTCGGTTTCAAAAGAGATCGATACCCTTTGTTCTGCCCTTCTGCTTTAGGTTTCAGCCGCAATTCAAAAAGCACCCCTCCGGATTCATTCCAGGTTCTTCTCCGAATCATCTTCAGGATGGCTGAATTTCAGAATGCTTCTGCTCCTGTCGCTCCCGAAATCGCGCATAAAGTGTCAGAAGATGAACCGCAACCACTGCGGTGATGAGCCGGGGAATCCAGAGCCAGAATGCGCTCAACCCAAGGGGGAGAAAGAGCGCCGGGTCCTCCACCATCGAGTGGTTGATGCCTATGGAGAGATGAAGCCGCTTCAGCTCCTCTTGGGTCAGGTTTCCGGCCTTTGCCTCCTCCACGATCACCGCGCCGCCGTATCCGATGCCGAAGACAACGGCCGTGAGCCAGAGGATGCCGACCCTTCCGTTCAACCCCAGGGCTTTTAGAACCGGATTGAAGAGCCGGACCAGATAAAGAATCATGTTGAAGCTCTTCATCAGCCCCATCAGAATCATGAGGGCCATGATGATGGCGAAGATCTTCACGCTAAGCTTCAACATTTCCACAAGCCAAGCCCATAGCACCGCCGCCAGCGGCTCGGCCCCCGATCCGTATGCAGCACCGGCTGCGGTCATCTCCGATGTCGATTCGAGGAACTGGGCCGCGGCCACAACCGTGATCACGGACGCTGCCAGGCGAAAGAGAGTGGCTTTTGCCGGATGGAGCCCGGATTTGCCCTGAATCACCCCCTCCTGGATCAGGTTGTGGGAGATGAGGATGAAGATCGCGATCAGCGTCATCTGATCCACGGTAAAGGGGAGCACGGCCATCGCGGCAATCCCGCCGTAGATGCCGGTGAGCATCCCCACGATGATGGGCAGCGCGGCCGCAGGGGGCAGATAGAGCAGACCCATCAGGGGCCGCAGCAGAAACTCCATATGGGACAGCAGCCCGCTCCATTCGATGAGAACCGTGAGAAAGGAGACGGGCACGAGGATCTCGATCATCCAGATAAAGCCGGCGATGCCCTTTTGAGCCCCGCTGTAGATTCCGGTTTTGAACTTTTCTTTAAAATCCGACATAAGAATAATGTTTTCCGTCCATTCCGGTTTGTAAAGAGACTCATCCCGATTTGTAAAGAGGCCGAGATCATCAATGGGACACTGGCCCATCTGATGGAAATCGGCGAGGGTGAAAAGGTTCAGATTATTGTCGTTGACCGCGATTGTCAAGGGGAGATCCTTTAAAAGATCCCAGAGAATTCGGTTCTTAAGAGCATCGGCCTCTGATCCTTCTCTATTCCCTCGGCCTATCTCCCCACAGCCTGGCCTGTTTTATTCGAAAGACCAGACCCAAGTAGGATATCTCTACCGCTGAATACAAGCCCTTACCCATTGTATTTCTAGTAGAGCCATGTAACTATAGAATCCGGGTTCATCATCCGGGTTCATCAGTGATGATCGCGGGGGAGAAGGGGAAATTTTCTGTTTTCAGAAAACTCAAAGAGGAGTTGAGAGCATGCGAATCCAATGTCCCAAATGCAAAACCGGCTATAGATTGGCCGATGAAAAGATACCGGATTCGGGTGCGTATGCGCGGTGTCGCAAGTGCAGCGAGCGGTTGTTCGTGCAAAAAGCGCTTCAGGATATGAAAATGCCTCCTCATATGAAAATTGAAAATGCCTCCTCGGACGGTTCCGCTTCGGACCTGCGACAACTGCGACCTTACTTTGGGACGGCTGGAGCCCTTTTTCAAGTACCATGACAATACGGTCTGCAACCAATGTTACCTGCGGCTGAACCGAATCCCCAAGAAGAGCGGGAATGGAAATGGTAACGGCAACGGTAAAGGTAAAGGTGTTTTCTTTCTGCCCTGTCCCTCCTCCAACGGCCATTCTAAAACCTGGATGGGCCGGCTTACGGAATTTTTCTCCAATGATATGGCCATCGATCTGGGAACTGCAAATACCCTGGTCTATATGAAGGGAAAGGGGATCGTCATCGATGAACCGTCGGTGGTGGCCATCCACATCAACCGGAACGGAGATAAGAAGATTCTGGCCGTAGGACTTGAGGCCAGGAAGATGGTGGGCAGGACACCGGAAAATGTCACCGCGATCCGCCCCATCCGGGACGGCGTCATCGCGGATTTCGACGCATCCGAGGCCATGCTCCGGTATTTCATCCGCAAGGCCATGGAATACCGAACACTTGTACGGTTTCGGCCCAAAGTGGTCATCGCGGTTCCCTCGGGCATTACCCAGGTGGAGCGGCGGGCCGTGATCGAATCCGCGCAGCGGGCCGGGGCCAAAAGCGTCTTTCTCATAGAAGAGCCGATGGCGGCCGCGATCGGAGCGGATCTGCCCATCTCCGAGCCGATCTGCAGCATGGTGGTGGACATCGGCGGCGGCACCACCGAAGTGGCGGTGATCTCCCTGGCCGGGGTGGTCTGCAGCCGTTCCCTGCGGGTGGCCGGGGACCGGATGGACGAGGCGATTATCGCCTATATCAAGAAGCGATACAATCTCATCATCGGGGAACAGACCGCAGAGGAGATCAAAAAGGCGATCGGAGATGCCCAACCGGACCCGAACAAGAAGCTTACCTTCGATTTCCAGGGCAGCCACATCGTCACCGGGATTCCAAAGGTTCTGACAGTGGACTACCGGGAGATCCGGGAGGCCATATCGGATCAGCTCAATGCCATTGTGGAGGCGGTCAAGGGAATTTTGGAACGCACTCCGCCTGAACTGGCTGGAGATATCGTCAACCGGGGGATCGTCCTCACGGGCGGCGGCGCGCTCCTGAAGAACCTGGACAAGCTGCTGGAGGCCGAAAGCGGGCTGCCCTTCGTGGTCTCGGATAACCCCTTATGCACCGTGGTATTGGGAACGGGAAAGGCTCTCGGCAGCAACGGATTTCTCAAGCGGATCATGATCCACTGATCCCCGGATTTTTCTTCTCTCCTTCAAACCGGTCAGAGCGGCTTCCCCTCTGCATCAAAAACTGTAAGACAAATCATTTCAAATGGTTTCAAAGAAAATCTTGGCAACAGCAGCCCATTATGTTTACAATAGCAGGAGAATGATATCGAAACCTTACGGAGCAGAAGAATCGTTATGAACAGGTATCTTATGACTGATATGGATATTCGAAACAATATCCCCATCCGCGTGCTTCTTGTGGATGATCATAAAATCCTTCGGGAGGGGCTCTGCGGCATCTTCCGGTATGAGGAGGACATGGAGCTGGTGGGGGATGCGGAGGACGGCTCCCAGGCCGTTGAACTGGCGGAAAAACTTCGGCCCCATGTGGTGGTCATGGATGTGAACATGCCGGTGATGAACGGCATCGAAGCCACCCGGATTCTCTCCAAAAAATGTCCGGAGATCAAGGTGATCGGCCTCTCCATGCATAACGACCGGGATGTGGCCGCCGCGATGGAGAAGGCCGGCGCGGTCGGTTATGTGGCCAAAGACGCCCCTTCGGAGGAGCTTCTGGAAACCATCCGGCAATGCTGCTGTTGCGGCAGCCCGTAACCGATCCGGCTTTTTACTTTTATCTCCTCTCCTCGACGGGGAGATAGTTCCGTTCTGTTGGCCCGATGTAGATCTGCCGGGGCCGGCTGATCCGCCATTCAGGATCATCCACACTCTCCCGCCACTGGGAGATCCAGCCCGGAAGCCTTCCTATGGCAAACATCACCGTGAACATATTGGTGGGAATGCCGATGGCCCGCAGCACGATCCCGCTGTAGAAATCGATGTTGGGGTAGAGGTTCTTCTCGATGAAGTAGTCGTCGCTGAGCGCGATCTCCTCCAGCTCATTGGCGATGTCGAGAAGCGGATCGTCGATGTGGAGCTTTGCCAGCAGCCGGTCGCACATGGCCTTCATGATCTTGGCCCTCGGGTCGTAGGTCTTGTAGACCCGGTGGCCGAACCCCATGAGCCGAAACGGATCGTTCTTGTCCTTGGCCTTTTCAACCACCTTTTCAACGGTAAGCCCCTCCTTCAGTATCCCCTCCAGCATCTCGATCACGGCCTGGTTCGCGCCGCCGTGGAGCCGTCCCCAGAGGGCCGCGATTCCGGCCGAGATCGCGGCATAGAGGTTGACCCTTCCGCTGCCGACCACCCGGACAGCCGACGTGGAGCAGTTCTGCTCATGGTCCGCATGCAGGATCAGAAAGATGCTGAGCGCCTTGACCACCTCCCGCTCGATCTTGTATGGCCGCACCGGAGAATCGAACATCATGTTCAAAAAGTTCTCGCAGTAGGTGAGATCGGGCCGGGGGTAGACCACCTTGTGGCCCAGGGATATCTTGTAGGACATGGCCGCCAGGGTACGGATCTTGGAGATGAGGCGCGTCACGGTGATGTTTACCTCCTCTTCCAGATCCTCCAGATACGGGTAGAAGCCCTTTAGCGCGGTCACCATCGAGGAGAGGATGCCCATAGGATGGGAGAGCCGGGGATAGTGCTGGAAGAAGAGCTGCATGTCCTCATGCACCAGGGATTGGTCGTTCAGGAGTACGGAGAAGCGGTTGAGCTGCTTCTTGGTGGGCAGATCCCCGTTGATGAGCAGATAGGTGACCTCCCTGAAGCTGGAGTGTTCCGCAAGCTGCTCGATCGGAATCCCGCGGTACCGCAGGATGCCCTTCTCGCCGTCCATGAAGGTGATGTCGCTCTTGCAGCTTCCGGTATTGGCGAATCCGATATCCATCGTGATGTATCCGGTCTCCTGCCGGAGCTTGGATATATCGATCGCCTTCTCCCCTTCGGTTCCGGTGATGACTGGGAGCTGATAGGTCTTGCCTTCCAATGTCAGGGTTGCATACTCGGTCATAGGTCATCCTTTCTTCTATAAAGCCGGGTCTTCAATAAAGCCGACTCTTCGATAAAGCCCGCGGAAAGGCGCACGCAGATCCTTGGGTTCCGATCTTACGCCTTCTTTCTCATGTACTTTTTGCCAGGGCTTGTACAGTTGTTCCAGAAGATGCGGCAGCATCATTACGGTTCGATCCGAACGGTTCGATCCGGGCGAGAGCAGACTGCATTATAAAGCCGTACAACGAGAAATGTCAATATCTAAGAAGAGGCTGCGGTCGCAGTTCCTGCCGGGCCGGTGATCCGGCAGGGAATCCCCTTGAGCCGGGGTGTTCCAAAGGCTCTTCCCGGCCTTTTCGTATGGGTCAGCATGTTGAAATTGGCCCGCTGCCAGTCGAAAAGCCTCTCGATTCCGATCTCTGGGAACCACCATCCATAGGCCGCAGAGACAATGCCCGGGAGAACCTTTTCGGTAACTTTGGCCTTCTGGACGATCTTCCCGAACCGGGTTTCGATGGAAACAATCTCCCCATTCGAGATGCCGAAGGCATCTGCCGTCTCCGGATGGATCCGGCAGAAGGGTTCGGGGCTCTTTTCCCGCAGCTCCGGAACCCAGCGGTAGGAGGAGTGGAGATAGCAGGGGTCCTTGGCGCTGGTGAGGATCAGCGGGAAATCGGGATCATCTGTTTCAAAGGGATCGACCGGCTGGGGCAGGGCTGGAAGGCCGAATTTATGGGCGCGGCTCAGTTGAAGCTCCACTTTGCCGGACGGGGTCTTGAAGCCGGCTTCGGCATATTTCCGGAACCGGTCCGGCCCTTTTAAATATCCTTTTTCCGCAAATCCTTCAAAGGTGAGGCCCGAGGGCGCAAGAACGGCATCCAGGAATTCATCCGGGTCATCATACCAGTATTCTGCCGGAGTCATGGCTTTGCCGAGTTCGTTTAAAATCGCCATGTCGGACCGGCACTCTCCGGGCGGCTCCACGACCTTGGGCCGGGCAAGAATATAGCCGTGGCCCAGACCGTAGTGGCCCATATCGTCGAACTCGAAATGGGTGGCGGCCGGCAACACGATGTCGGCCATTGCCGCGGTCGGGGTAATGAAAAGATCCGAGACCGCGATGAAATCGAGCCTTGAAAGGGCATTTTTTGTCCCCTGGCTGTCGGCCCAGGAGAGCATGGGATTTGCGCACTGGATATATGCGGCCCTGACCCGATAGGGGATTTCTTCCAGCACTGCGCGTTTGAAGAGCGCAGGCGGCACGGTCATCAGCTTGGGAATCGTTCCGGAATGGGCGTGGATCATCCGTTTGGGCTTGTCGGGGATGAGATCGGCACGGACAAACCGGCCAAGGCTCAGGATCTTCGGATCGAGCATCCCCACATTGCCGCCGGGGACATCGAGGTTGCCGCAGATGGCCATGAGACAGATCAGGGCCCTTGCCGCATCGAAATTTTGCGGGGTCTGCTCGATCGCGTTCCCCCATTGGATCGCGGCCGGATTGGCTGCGGCATACATCCGGGCGCCGTTGCGGATCATATCCGGATCGATGCCGGTCAATGGCCCCATTTTTTCCGGCGTCAGCTCCCGGACATGGTCGGAGAGCGGATCGAATCCGACTGTCCATTGATCCACGAAATCCCGGTCATATAGCCCCTCTTCGATAATGACATTTAAAAAGGCCAGCCCCAGCAGATGATCGGTTCCCGGTCTGATCCGGAGCCAGAGATCGGCCTTTTCCGCAAACCGAGTCTGAACCGGATCGACAACCATCAGCTTTGTACCGGTTTTGAGCCCGTCCGATTTGAGCCCGTCTGCCAGCAGCCGGTGGATCATCCCCTCCTCGTTGGTGGCCGAAAGGTTGCTGCCCCAGAGGATCACCAGCTCGCTTTTATGATGGAGATCGGCCACCGGGTAGAAGCCGCAGGTATGAATGCCGCTGATCTCCCGGGGCGCGTGGCAGACATCCTGCACCGCCACCAGGTTCGGCGATCCGAAGATATTTGCCAGACGGATCAGGACGAAATGCTCCAAACCTTTGGGCATTCCCTGGCAGAAGGCCACGGCTTCGGGCCCGAAATCCTCCCGGATCGAAAGGAGCCGATCCCGGATGATGCTGATGGCCGCGTCCCAGGAGATCCGCTCCCATTTCCCCTCCCCCCGTTCTCCGACCCGCTTGAGCGGATACTTGAGCCGGTCCGGATGATTCAGCCGCGCGGGAGAGGCCAGCCCTTTCGGGCAGACATAGCCCCGGTTTTGCAACCCTTTGGGATCGCCCTTGATCTTTACGATCTCATTCTCCTTTACCTTGACCAGAAGTGCGCAGCCGCCGTGGTCCATGCGGGCGCAGTGGGTTCTGATCCAGCCGTTATCTTTCATTTCGTTTTCTTTCCTCCTTGTATGCAAAAGAAGAGCATTTTAAGCACTTCGATCAGGGGGGCAATGGGGATTCGGGGCATGCAAGAAACAACGCCTGTTTGGCTTCAGGAATGAACGGCAGGCGGTCAGCCGGCCGTATGCACCACCGCTCCTGCGGGAACGAGCTTCACCTTCTGTCGGATCTCCGGCAGCATCCTTTTCAATGTCTCATAGGTGGCCCGGTGGGGATGCGCGATCCCGATCGCCTGCCCCCGGTGCTGCGCGATCCTGATCAGCAGCCGGATCTGCTTTTCGATGAAGGCCGGGTTCGGCTCATGATCTAAAAATACATCCCGCTGGGCAAAGGGGAGCTGGAGGATTCTGGCCGGGATCCGGGAGCGGGTCTCTGCGGTGGTGCGGCTGTCGATGAAGAAGAGTTTTTTGGCCTTCAGTACCGAAAAGAGCTGAAACATTTTATCCTCATGGGTCGTCATTTCGGAGCCCATATGGTTGTTCACGCCCACGGCCTCGGGGATCTCTTCTATATGATCGAAGAGCTTTTCCCTAAAGGCCTCCGGAGACATGCGCGTCAACAGCGCGCCCGGGCCCGGATCGATGTGGGGGTACTCGACCGGCTCCATGGGAAGATGGAGCATCACCGCAGTCCCGGCAGCTTTGGCCATGCGGATGATCTCTTCCCCATAGGGGCTTTGGGGGAGAACGGAAAAGGTGAGATTGGCTTTAAGGGAAATAAATCTTCGGGCCATTTTGCGATGATAGCCCATGTCATCGATGATGATGGCCACCTGCGGCATGGTTTGCGGGGCCGGGGCCGAAAAGAGATTCGAGGGATGCTCCTCTTCCGGAAAGATCTCAAAGATGGGAACGCGGCCCGAATCAACTGCGCCGGCCTGCTCTTCCAACGGAAATACCGGAAAAAGGATAAGCAGGAAAAAAAATCCGATGCAGAGGGCAACGCAGTTTCCGAGCCGATGGATTGTGTCGTTTTTCCTGTGAAAAGGGTCCGCAGGCGATGGACACCTGAAAAAGTTCATCAAAGTCTTCAGCCGAAAGGAAATGGGTTTAAAAAAGATGACCGCCATCCTTTTGAGGAAAAAGAGCTTCAGGCAAAAGGAGGGTGGCTCATTATTCTGTTTTCCCCTACTATCTATATCATATCGAGGGGAGGAAGAAAATCAAAGAGTGGATTTAAATGCCGATTGAGATCCGGCGTAATGCTTTCATAATGCAGCTTTGGCAGGTTCTTTCCCGGTCTTCTCCTACGCCTCTCCCGGAAAGGACAGCTCGGGGATGATCAGCCAGAGGCGAACCGTGTGATCATCGCCGCCCGAGGCGATAAACTGCCCGTCCGGGGAGAAGGCGACCGTCTCGACCGGGGCCGAATGGCCCGTGAGGGTCCGGATCATCTTTCCGGCTGCGTTCCAGAGACACAGGGTCTTGTCACTGTTGCCCGAAACCAGCAGGCGGCTGTCCGGAGAGAAGGCAATGGCGATCGCGTCGGCCCGATAGGGGGAAAGGCGTCTTGCGATCTCTCCGGCCTCGAGATCCCAGAGCCGGATCGCGTCGTCATCGCCCACGGCCGCCAGAAACCGGCCCCCGGAGGAGAAGGCAATGGGGGTGACGATCAGCTTATGGCCGTCCAATGTCCGGATCTGTTTTCCGGTGGCCGGGTCCCAGAGGCGGACCGTCCGGCCCGTGCTGCCCGAGGCCAGCAGACGTCCGTCCGGTGAGAAGATGACCCCGTTGACACCGAAGGCATGTCCCGTCAGGGTACGAAGATGCCGCCCCTCTTCCGCGTTCCAGAGCCGGATGGTGTGATCGTCCCCGCCCGAAGCCAGGATCTTTCCGTCCGGGGAGAAGGCCACGGAATGGACGGGCCGGGTATGGCCGCCAAGACGATGGACCACTCTTCCGGTCGAAGGGTCCCAGAGCTTCACCCCGTCTCCGCCGGACGCGATGAAATGGTAGTCCGGGGAATAGGCCACGCTGCTGATGGGTGCATCTCCCTCCGAAAATAGCCGGATCATCTCGCCGCTCCTGAAATCCCACATCCTCATCATGCCGTCCCGCCCCCCGGAGAGGAGAAACATCCCGTCTTTTGAAAAATCGACCGAACAGACAGGCCCGGCATGGCCCTCCAGGGTGATGAATGGGGTGATCATCCGGATCTTCTGCGCGGTTCCCAGTTGCCGAAGGTTTTCAAACAGGGGATAGAATTCGCTCTCCCTGCCATACCCTTCCTCGCCCCATGCCGCCAGCAGTTTTGCATAGGCCGGACCCAGGGCTTTTTGGGAAAGAAGGGTCTTTGTCTTTGAAAGCTCTTGGCTTTTTAGGGCCGCCCTCTTTTTGAGAGCGCCGTAATCCTGGGGAAGGGTCAGTACCGGGCTAATGAGGTTTATGCCCCAGACGCGGACGCTTCCGTCCCAACTGGCCGATGCGATGAAGCGGCCGTTCGGGGAGAAAGCGACTTCTGTCACCACCCGGCCGTGGCCCTCCAGGGGCTTCAGGATCTGGCCCGTTCGGACATCCCATATCCGGACCGTCTGATCGTGCCCTCCGGAAACGAGAAACCTTTGGTCCGGGGAGAAGGCCGCGGTTGTCACGCGCCGGGTGTGGCCCATAAAGCTTTTGACGGCCTCTCCGCTTTCGATGTTCCAGATCCGGACCGCGCAGTCGGCTCCACCGGATGCCACCCATGCCCCGTCCGGCGAGAGGGTAAGGGTATCGATGCCGCCGGTATGTGCATCGATCTCATGGACTACATCTCCGGTCAGCAATTCCCGAACCATCAGAAGCCCATCCTCCCCGGCCGAGAGGAGATGGCGGCCGTCCCGGGTAAAGGCAATGGCCGAGACACCGCCCTGATGTCCGGAAAAGGATCGGTTCATCTTCCCGTTTCGGACGCTCCAGAGACGGACCTGGCCGTCATCGCCCCCTGAAGCCAGGGTTTTTCCGTCCGGGGAGAAGGCCGCTGCTGTTGCCCGGCCTTCGTCATCTTTGAGCATCTGAAGGGGAAAGCCGATCACCGCATCCCAGATCCGGACCGCGCCGTCGCTTCCCGCGGACGCGATATGAACCCCCTGAAGAGAGTAGGCAATGCAGTTGATGCTGTGGGTGTGGCCGGTCAAGGTCTTTGCCGGGGTTCGATCTTCCAGATTCCAGAGGCGCAGGGTTCTGTCCACGCCGCCCGTGGCCAGTATGTTCCCGTCCGGGGAGAAGGCGAGGCAGTTGACCTGCCCCTCGTGGCCCGCAAAAGAGGAGGTTACAGCGTCGAAGAGATCCCCGCTCGTCAACGCGGCCTCGGTACGGTCAGCCGCAGCCTTTTCCGAGAGGCCGCTGCCCCGGAGATATTCGGAGAGAAGCTCCTGAAGGACCTGACGGTATCGGGGATGGCGCGCTGACTGGGCCAGCGCGTGGAAATCGCCCAGATTCCAGTTGGCCTGGGGATGGAGATTGTCCTTGGCCACTGCCCTGCGGAAGCATTCCACGGCGCGGTCATACTCCCCGAGTTCAAAATAGGAGACCCCTTGATTGTTGAGGCCGTCGGCCTCCAGATGGATAAACTCGAGCCGCGCGTAGGGGTTTTCCCCTTTGAAAAGGGTCTTATAGATCCCGGAGAGCGCCTCCCGCAGTTCGCCAAAATCGGCAAACCGATCCAACCGGTCCCACTGAACGCACCTGGTCATGATTTCCGCAAGTGAGGGGGAGAGCTTGTATCCTTTGCACATGGGAATCGGGTCCGGCGGCTCCAGCCGATTCTCGAGGGTCGATTCGTAGGGCTTTTCCCCGCAGAACATCTCATAGAGGCAGACGCCGAATGCGAAGATGTCGGCCCGCTCATCCACCCCGTGGGGGTCCAAGGCCTGTTCCGGAGCCATGTATCCCCGGGTTCCCATCATGTCTCCGCATTGGGTGAGGGAAGCGTTCAAATCGCCGTGTCCGGATGGGGCACATCTTCCGCCATTTCCCCTTTCGATTCGCTCCCCGGCCATCACCAGGCCGAAGTCGGTGATCTTCAGCACCCGATCCGACGTGAGCAGAATGTTCTCCGGCTTGATGTCCCGGTGGATCATCCCCTTGCTGTGGGCGAATTCCATGCCGTGGCAGAACTGGATCGCGAGATCAAAGACCCTCTTCGGGTCCCGGCATCGGCCCGTTTCGATCCATTCCCGGAGATCGCCGCCGTCCACATACTCGACCATGATCAGCGGGACGCCCTCCACGTTCCGGATGTAGTAGCAGTAGGCGATGTTCGGATGCAGCCCCATCTCGGTCCAGGAGCGGGCCTCCCGCAGAATTCTTGCCGAAAGATCCGGGTCCGAGCGCATCATCTCATTGGGGGATTTGACCGCGAGCTTCCGGTTCCATCCCTGGTGGTGGACGATGTAGACCTCTCCCATGCCGCCGGCCATCACCTTCTCCACCAGGTAGGTGTCGAGGATGATATCGCCGACGCGCCAGCCGGTTTCGCCCGTATCGGATGACCCGGATTCCGGGGCCGAGGGCTGCTGCCGAACCACGGTCCCGCCGTCTTTTGGCCGGCGGATCACGGTTCCGGTCTCCTTCTTCTCCTCTTTTTCCTTTTTCCCGCGTAAGAATTTCAAGGCCACGGCCGATCCTCCGAAAAAGAAATGGACGGGGTGGACAGAATGGACAGAGTGGACAGAGTGGACGGAGTGGAGGCCAAAACCGCCCAGACCTTTGCCGGGATCTTCATTTCCAAGATTTACCTGATTCCGGGCAGCCGTATCTGCTACCGCTCCCGGATGAATTTGAGATCATATCCTTCGTTTTTCATCTTCTGAATGAACTTGTGCGCCTTGTACTTCCCCCAGAGGATGTAGGCCAGCAGCAGAGAGCTGATCACGGCCAGGATGAAGAACCAGATCGAGACCTTCGGCTTCTCCTCGATCTGCCGGGGAATCACCGGAAATGCGATGCCGCTCTTTTCGGCAATTCGGCCGTTCGCGTCCGTCACCGTAAGGGTGAAACGGTGTTCTCCGGGCTTTTCCACGGTTCCGAAGAGAATCCCTTCCGCGCCATCCAGAATCAGCCCAGGGGGAAGATCGCGGCTGCTCTCCCAAGTGTAGGGGGGAAGGCCCCCGGTTGCTGCCAGCGCGATGGCGATATCCTGGCCCGCGATGATCTCGGGGAATGAATTCGTCGCAATCTTCAATGGCCGATCCTCTAAAGAGGCGAGCAGATCGGCCTCGGAGCGAAGCAGATCCATCTGCACACGGCTCTCCTCGGTCTCGGTCTGTAGTTCCAGCACCGCATTCCGCAGCTCCCGGTTCTCGGACGCCATCTGCTGGTTCTTCCCGATCAGTTCCTTCCGCTCCCGGGTCAGTGCTGCCTTTGCCTTTTCCAGGGCGTCCATCTTTTTCAATTCGGCCGCGGCCTCAGACAGTGCTGCGGTCAGCCCCTGCTTCTCCTGAACCAGATTGTCGATCATCTCCTGTATATCCGCGTCGATGAGATTGAGGGTGGAGATCACCTGGACGATCATCAGGAAGACGAACGCGCCGAACGCGCCGAAGAGCAGGTCGAAAAAGGAGAAATGGACGATGGAGACCTCCCGGTCCTTTTTCCGTCGCGCCATGACATCACCCCCTCTGCCCCTTCACCGAGCCGCTCCGCTGGAGCTTTGCCAGAAAATCCGCAAGGGCCCGGTTGGTCTTCCGCACCTCGTCAACAGCCTCGGGAAGGCGGTTCAGGACCTCCATCCCCTTGAGACCCTCCACAGCCTCGATGACGCCGCCGACCTGGGAGAGCATCTCCTCGGTGTTGACCTGGATCTGGCGGCTCAGGTTCTTCAGCTCCCGCACCATTGCATCGCCGGTCTGGGC
>JAABSZ010000079.1:0-16445 GCA_011390135.1 Desulfobacteraceae bacterium
CTGGTTGGTCAGAACAGGACAGCCGTTATGGATCACCCAGCCGAAGAGTCCGGAGAATTTTTTGAACACGAACGATTTCTCGTGGACCTTGCAGGCATTCCAGATATCCTTGGTCATGGTGGGGGAGATGAGAAATCCTGTGGCCGGATCGATAAACCCGGCAAAGCCCAAGGGGCTGTCGGTCAGCACCTTGGCCTTGTCCAGAACAGTCTCCGAGATCTCCTCGATGGTCGCAGCCGTGAGCATGACCTTGGAAAGCTCCGCGATGGCCGCTTCGATATCAGCCTCCCGCTCCAGTGCCAGCTCGGCTTTTTTAAACCCATTTTCCGCACGAACCCGCTCTGTGATATCGATCACCGCGGCGATCCGGAAGGTCGGCCCTTTTTCTCCTTCGCAGATCGAGGTGACGCTCAACTCTCCCCAGGCCGCAGTGCCGTCCTTTCTACAGTAGCGGCGGGCCATCGTATAGGGCGGAGCGCAGACCCCGGTTCCAAAGGGCTGATCCTCGGGCTCCGTAATACAGGAGAAGGGAAGGCGCAGAAGCTCGGCTTCGGTATATCCGAAAAAATTGCAGAGCGCGGGATTGACGGAGATGATCCGCCCTGCTTCATCGCCGTGGCAGATGCCCACAGGGAGAAGATCGAGGGTTGCTTTAAAAATGTTTTCCGGAATCATTGAATTCTTAAGCCTCCTTTGTTGCCGGCCCGAAAAGCCAGCTTCCCCAGCAATTTCTCGAATCGCGCTGGCCGCATGGGCTTGCCGAAAAAATACCCCTGCATGGTCGGGCATCCGTACTGGCATAGAAAGTCCCGCTGCTGCAGAGACTCCACCCCTTCGGCCACGGTCTCGATATTGAGGCTTTTAGCCATTGCGATGATGGTTTTGATGATCTCCTGATCATCTTTGTCCGTGAGGGAATCGATCACGAATGACCGGTCGATTTTCAAGGTATCGATGGGAAATCGTTTTAGATAGCTCAATGAGGAGTACCCGGTTCCAAAGTCATCGATGGAGAAGCGAATCCCCTTTGCCCGCAGAATCTTCATCCGGATGATGGCCGCCTCGGGATTTTCCATGATGCAGCTCTCGGTCACCTCGATTCTCAGATGCTTTGGCGGCAGTTCCGTCACCTCGAGAACATGCTCTACTATCTCGACGAAATCGGGCTCCCGGAACTGGCGGGGGGAGACATTCACCGCCACATAGGAACCGGAACAGCCCATATCATACCAAACTCTGGCCTGTTGACAGGCCGTGAGCAGCACCCATCGGCCGATCGGAATGATCGCGCCGGTCTCTTCTGCCAGGGGGATGAACTGATCCGGATTCACAAGCCCCAGCTCGGGATGGAGCCAGCGGATCAGGGCCTCTGCCCCCACGGTCTCTCCCTCTGAATTGACAAGGGGCTGATAATAGAGCTTAAACTCGTTCCGTTCCAGCCCGTGACGAAGGCTGCTCTCCAGCTTCAGCCGCTCCAGTGCCCGCCGGTTCATCTCCTCGGTATAGAAGCGATACCCCTCATTCCCGGCCTTGGCCGCATACATGGCCATATCCGCGTTCTTCACCAGGACTTCCACGGAATCGCCATCCTCCGGATAGATGCTGATGCCGATGCTGACGGTGATATAGAGGGTATGATCAGAAATGTCGTAGGGCTTTTCGATATCCTCCCGGATCTTTCGGGCCGTCCGCGCCACATCCACATCATGATTTACATTGTTGAGGATCAGAGTGAATTCATCCCCGCCCAAACGAAAGATATGGTCTGTATGGCGCAGACGCTTGGAGAGCCGTCCGGCAACTATTTTCAGCAGCTCATCCCCCACATCATGGCCCAGGGTGTCGTTGATGTCCTTGAACCGATCCAGATCCATGAAAAAGAGGGCCCACCGGTTCTCCTCCCGACCCCGCCGCTCCGGCTCCCGTTTTTCGATGCAATTGAGCCCCTGTTCGAGCCGTTCATAGAAGGATTTCCGGTTGGGGAGCCCCGTCAGCACATCATGGTAGGCCAGAAACCGGATCTCATTTTCCGATTTCTTCCGCGCGGAGATGTTCTGAAAGGTCATGACATAGCCTTGAATATCCCCGTTGGCATTGAAAAAGCCGGCCCCGCTGATGCTCACATCGATCATCTCTTTGGCTTTGTTGAACCGACAGGTCTCGATGCCGGTGAGGCTCTCCCCGCGATGGATCCGATCCATCATGCTCAGGGTCTCACTAACCCGGTCCTGGGGAACAAAGGTGAGCCGATTGCCTTGGACCTCCTCCAGGTTCCATCCAAAGGTTCGGGTAAAGGCCGGATTGAGGAAGACCACTTTGGAATCGGGATCGCAGACTACGACCGGGTCCGGCGCGGATTCCAGAACCACCCGGTGACGCCGCTCACTTTCCCGGAGGGCAGCCTCCACTTTTCGGCGCCGCTCGATATCCTTCCTGAGCAGCTCGTTCACCCGACAGAGTTCCGCAGTCCGTTTTTCCACCCGCCGTTCCAGATCCCGGTTGATCTTATGCAGTTCCTGCTCGGTCCCCCACTTGGAGCTGAGCGCGGTGGCAAACTGATAGATCTCCTCGGCATGAAAGGGCTTTTGAACATAGAGGAGTTTGTGGGCCGGGGGAACCCGCAGCGCGATCTCCTTGGATTCGATCCCGGAGTAGCCGGTGACGATTACGATTTCAACGTTCTGGTCGATCTTCCGGATCTGCTCTGCTGTCCAGATGCCATCGGGGCCCGGCGGCATATAGACATCGAGAAAGATGACGGAATAGGGCCGGTTCTCTTCCATTCCCCGCTGAACGGCCGCCAGTGCCGCATCTCCCTGCCGGCAGGAAGTCAGGTCGAATTCCATCTTTGAATGGGACTTATCCTCCTCGCCGAAAAGATCATCGGACATCCGGCCCAGATTTGCAAAACTTTTATATCCCATCCCTTCAGGGGCGAGTACGTTCTCATAAAGCTTCAAGATCACCTTCTCGTCATCCACAACAAGGATTCGAATCATTTCCCCTTTCATTTCTCCTTTTTCCTTCTGATTCATGGGCCCTCTTTTTCCGGCTGATCTGCAGGCGCTGCTCCTGCAGGAAGCCACAAGCAAAAACAGAAGGCTTCGGCATCTGATCGGGCTTTGATCCGCCCCCCCATCGAGGCGATCATGATCGCACACCAGTGGAGGCTGATGCCGGAGAGACTTCTGCCTTCTTTATATCCCCGCTCAAAGATCCTGTCCACATCGATGTCCGAAGGGAGCCCCCCGTCCCTTTGTATCCGGATGCGGATCATCTCCTCTCCACCCTTCTGATCCGGTTTTGCATCGATTCGAAGGGAAGGCTTTTCCCCTCCTGCAGAAGGCTTTTCCTGCGCGGCATTCTGAAAAAGGGTGTTAAAGATCTGAATAAAAGAGAGCCGTTCTCCTTTGATCAGATACTGCCGGAGATCCGGTGCAATACAGATTTCGACCTCCTGCAAAACCGAAGCCTTCAATTTTGACAAACCTCCGTCCACGGCCTCTGCAAGCGCCACCGGCGCAGAGACCCTGCCTGAATAGATCCAGCCCCGATGCTTCTGCAAAGAGATTTCAATCTCTAAGATCCGGGTTCGCATATCCTGTAAGATCCCCTTTGCATTCCGGGTGAATTCCACAAGGGATTCATTGGCCGCCAGAATAAAGTCCATCAGAGCCTCCCGCCGTTCGGAGGGGGTCTCCTCCTGCATCAGCTCTATCCGGGCAAGGGCCAGCCGTTCGGCCGGCATATGGTCGATGGCGGCCTTTAGAAAATCGACCTGACCCGTCATCGAATTGAGCTGGTTGGAGACCTGATGGAGGAGGCCGGCCGCCATCTCGGCCATCCCATAGAGATAGAACTGTTCGGAAAGCTCCTCCCGCATTTCATTGAGCTGATCCAGCATCCGGTCGAACTCCCGGGCCAGCGCGCCGATCTCGTCCTTTCTTCTGAAATGGGGATCATCAAAGAGTCTTGCGGTCAGGTCGCCGGTGCGGCCCACGCTGAGGGTATGATCTTTCAGCCGGATCAGGGGGCGAATCACGGTTTTCTGGAGAACCAGAAGGAGCAGCAGAATCAGCTCCGCGCCGGCAAACAGATTGGAGAGCATGGCATACCGGATGGTGGTTCGGCCCCGTTGGGCGATCCGCCGGGGTAGGTTTGCGGTGATCTCGAGAACCGGTTTTCCGGTGAGATCCGGCAGCACTTTCGATATCTGCAGAAGATCGGGCATGGATCGCCGCTGGATCTTTCCCGATGCAGCAGCCGCAGAAAGATCGGGGGGAACCGGTTTTACCGAAAAATTGACCCGGGTCTGTTCTGCAATGGCCGCGACTTCGTCTTGAGTCAGAAATCTTCCCATCATCACCGAGCCGCGTATGGGGCCCTCATTGTTGCTGGTGAGTACGGGTCTCGATGAGATGAGCATGGGGCCATTGACAGTCGGATAGATCCCCGCGGCCCGCACCTCATTCAGGGGAAGATTTTTGGTCTCATACGCGATCAGCGGGTGATTTTTCGGGAACTGTTCATGGGGAAAACCCGCGAGCCTCACAAAGGTTTCGAGTTCAAAATCATAGAAGCGGCCCCAGACCACCCGGCCCTCCCGGTTGCAGAGATAGATCATATCGAGCCGGTTGCCTTCGAAGGTGGTGGGGATCAGATTTCCCTCGATATAGGATTCATAGGGCGTCTTTACAAATTCATAGGTCTCGTTCCATGCGGCATAGTCATGGCAGAGATGATCGAGATGATCGATTTCGCTTTCGATGGCCTGGACGCACCGCTCCATATCCCTTTGGGCATCTTCTTCCTCCAGGGCCAGAAAGCCCGGAAAGATGATATACTTCTCCACCGCGGTATCCAGGGCCACGAAAAAGAGGAACGCTATGAAGAGAATCCACGCGATCCGGGCTTTGATCGATTTCAGATGATTTTGCAAAACAGAATTTGGCAAACCCCTCATTGAACAGATCCGATATTGTCAGCTCCCTCGGCTGCGAAGATTCATCTGCCGCAGAGAAACCAAAACAGACAGCCGGGGAAATCTTACCATAGATCCGGGGGAAGGCCAACAGGTTGTACGTCTGCCTTTTCTTCTTTTTTCCGCTCACTCTATTTTGAAGCCCTTCTTTTTTTATCGAAACTTCAGGATGGAGTATGGCCTCTTCATTGAAAAGCCAGTTGCTTTTTCAGCGGAAATGTACTACAGAGAGGCCATCGGAGGTCTGTTCCCCGCCTCTTCTTCCCAGCACCGGGAACCACTTTTTTTTCAAGCAAAATTTCATAAGTCAATTTTCATACTGCAGGAAAAGACCCAAAAAGAATCGAAAACCGGATCAAACTTGAAAAACCGATCAGAATAGGTACCGCGATGAAAATCTGCAAATGTCAAATCTGTTTGAATATTCTGCTGTTGATCGGACTCCTCCTTTCCCCTGGGGCCAGCGCACTGGAGCCGATCTCCGAGGAGACAGATGCGCTGCTCGAGGAGGAGTTCAAATGGCTCAAAGAAGAGTCCTTTGATGTGGAGGTGGTGACGGCCTCCAAAAAAGTGCAGCGGATCTCCGAGGCCCCGGCCACCATCATCTCCATCACCAGAGAGGAGATCCGGGCTTACGGATGGCGGGACCTCAAGGACATCTTCCGGGCCCTGCCCGGCATAGATGTTGCCTATAATATTGCAGGGGAGATCAAGACCCAGGTGGTGATGCGGGGGGTGATGGGGAACCAGAAGATCCTCATCCTCCAGGACGGCCACCGGTACAGCCCCGAATCCGGAGAATATTTTCTCTACTCCCACAACATGCCGCTGCACATCTACGAGCGGATCGAGATCATCTATGGACCCGCGTCGAGCCTCTACGGCGCGGATGCCTATGCCGGCGTCATCAATCTCATCACAAGGGACGGTGCGGATGTGGATGGGGCCGAAGTGAGTGCCGGCTACATCTCCACCGATGCCTACACCGCGGATCTCACCTTCGGAAAACGCTTCGACGATGACATCGACGTGATCCTTTCGGGCCGCATCTATCGCGGTGAGGACGAAAAGATGCACGAAGCGTACAAGGAATACGATGCCGTAGATGATTACCAGGGGAAATTGGGGGAGATGGCCAACGAATACCCCATCAAGAACTGGAACCTGTTCGCCAAGGTGCAGTATAAAAGATTTACGGCCGGCTTCGACTGGCAGCGGGAACTGGAATCGAATGCCTGGGCCTCCCTGCCGGAACGGTATGCCTATGTGGACGACTTTCTCTGGGGCCAGGAGATCCGCCACTTCTATGTGGATCACAAGACCTGGGACGGAGAAGCACTGAACATCAAAACCTCCCTCATACTGGGCGACTATGAAGTCGATCCCTCCAGCAACTATTATATCGTGGTCAAAGACGAGGCCGGAAATCTCACGGACGGCTATCCCGGATACAAATATGCCTCTTCTTCCTACTGGAAGGCCCGGCTCCAGGCCGACTGGGAGATCAGCGACCGCTTCTCCCTGACCGGCGGACTCTCTTATTCCGAGGTCAAGTCCATTCCCAAGACCCGCAACCTCGAAGCCCCCTTTGATCCGGAGGGAAGCGGCCTGGTGGACTACAGCCGATTTACCGATCCCAACGGTTATACCTTCGGAATTCTGGGCTATCAGGAGCCCTTTTTCGGAGAGCGGGAATCGGAGAACTACAGCCTCTTTGTTCAGGCAGAGTACCGGTTTTCACCGATGATCAAGCTCGACGCGGGGGTTCGATACGATTACAACAGCGTCTACGAGGAGACCCTCAACCCGAGGGCCGGCCTGATTCTGGACCCGGCAGAGGATCTGACGGTCAAAATCCTCTACGGAACGGCCTATATCCAGCCGGCCAACATGCTCCGGTATGAAAATTTTGCCAATCCCTTTATGATGCACATTCCAAACGAAGAGATTGAGCCGGAGGAGTTGACCAACTACGGGCTTGATGTGACTTGGGAATTTGCCGATAATTTCTCCCTTCACACAGCGCTATTCTACAATGAGATGGAGAATATCATCCGGGCTATGGAAGCTCCCGCGCAGCCCGGCGGCTATCCCTATTACAACCCCTATCGGGAGGGATATCCGGAGGACCCCGGCTATATCGAGTACGACGGCAACCAGGGGGAGATCGAGAGCATGGGCGGGGAGATCACCCTGCGCCACCGGCTCGATCCTTTTTCAACGAGCCTCTCCTATTCCTATCTCACAGGCGAGTCCGACGATTTCGACCTCGCCAGCATCTCCGAACAGAAGATCATCCTGAATACGAGCTACATCGGCAGGAAATGGATCGGAGGGCTGACCCTGCGCTACTACTCCGATGTGAGTACGAGCCGGAGAAACTACAAATACGGAGACGCAGAGAACGGCGGAGACGAATCTTACGAATTCGACGGAGACATCGTTGCCTATATCAATCTGATCTACAAAATCACAGAAGACCTCTCGGCCACGCTGACCATCGACAATCTTTTCGACAACAGACATTACGGCGGCGCGTCAGGCTCTCCGGTGGGGGCGCCCCGGATACCCCAGCCCCTGCGGAAGACCTATGTGGCGCTGAAATATTCCTTTTGATTTGAATTGATTTTCAAAGTGTTTTCGACTACGATATCTGACATTTGAAGATCTCCTGCAACAGGAAGGCAATGATGGCAAAAAAAACTTTTGGGATCATCCTGTTTCTTCTTTTGGGGCTGACCCCGGTCTATGGGGAGAACATCACCCTCTATTTCTACAGCTCCGAGACGAACATCAACAACTACAAATCCCTGAAAATGGAGTTCGACCGGTTTCTCTCCCGCTACGGGCCTTATACGTTTCAGCCTTTCAGCGAACGCCGGGCCTTTGAAGAGCAGATCCGGGGAAAAAAGGAGTGTCTGGTGATCCTGTCGAGCTGGCATTTTCGCAATATCGATCAGAACAAAGAGCTGACGCCGATGCTGGTGGGGGTTCGGAATGGCAGAACCTATCAGAAACGGGTGCTGGTCGCGGCCCAGGAGAATGCCGATATCGATGCCATCCGCAGCGGATCGATCTCCTCTGCCAGCAATGTGGAGCATACCCGCAGCGTGATCAAAGAGATGTTTCCGGGAAAAGGGCTGGCCGATGCTGTCCGGATCCTCACGGTTCCAAAGGATGTGGATGCGCTGATGTCGGTGGGATTTCAGGTCTCCAGGGCGGCACTGATCTCGGAGAATGCGCTGGATGCTCTAAAGCTCATGGACCCGATGCTCTACAAACAGATGGAGATCATCGCAGAGGGGCAGCCCTCCCCGCTGATGATCGTGGCCGCGCCCGAAAAATTCTCGACCGCGCTTGAGGTGGCAGAGGTTCTGCAGAAGATGCCTTCGGACGCAGATGGGATGAATGTGATCAAAATGCTCGATCTCGACGGCTGGAAAACCGTCTCGGATTCCAAAAATCTGAAAGCGGAGGGAGTGCGATGAGAACCGGAATCGCCCGTTTCCAAATATTATGGATGTTTTTCATCTTTTTTATCCAGGTTTTGATTTTGGCCTTGCCGGCCGCGGTTTTTGGCGGGGAGAGAGCCAATGTCCTGCTGATCAATTCCAATGCAGAAGTGGAAAAGTATAGCCGGGTTCAAACCGCCTTCAGGGAATCCATGGCTCATCCTCTGATGGAGGTCGATTTGGGGATCGGTGAAATGGAAGAGAAGATGTTGCAGGCATATGAGCCCGATATGGTATATTGCATTGGTACAAAGGCATACACCCTGGCCGCAAAATCCTTTGATTCCGAGCCCATCGTCTTCACCTCCATCATCAACTGGCTCCGTCTTCCGCTTTCGGAAACGACCTATGGGGTATCCAACGAGCTGCCCACCCGGATGCCGATCATGATGTACAGGTATATCTTTCCCGAAATCCGCGCCATCGGAATGCTCTACAGCCCCTATTACACCCGGGAACTCTATGAGAGTGCATTCAAGGAGGCAGCAGAGCTGGGAATCGAGATCATCGGAGAGGAGGTCTCGGGAAAAGAGCAGAGCCGCAAAAAACTCTCTGCCCTTCTTCCGAAAATAGACGCCTTCTGGCTCATTGCCGATCCTCTGGTGATTCCGGATAAAAAATCCCTCTATGGAATCATTGAAAAATGTGACGAGAAAAAGATACCGGTCTTCTCCTATCATGATGTTTTTGCACAGATCGGCGCCTCCCTGATCGTCTCCGCGGACTTGCCCACCATAGGGCGTCAGGCAGCGGCCATCGCTTCGGAACTTCTTGCCGGGGGCCGGCCCCGGGAGCGGGTTCAGTATCCGGCCGGCTCTCATATCACCCTGAACCTGAAAAAGGTCAACGCTTACAACATCCCCTATAACAAGGATGCGCTGAATGCCATCAACGACATCATCCAGTAAAAAGTCCATCCAAACGGGAAGATTTCCTGCCCATTCAAAAAAGAGAGAAAAAGAACCGCCAACAGATCCGTTCCGATCGAAAGATGCCCGTGCCGAAATCGAAAAGGAGCCCTCCATCCAAAGCATCCGATGGAAGCTGACCTTTATGATCACGCTGCTGGGGATCCTCCTCATCGTCCTGATGACGGGCTTCTATCTCCGATCCCAGAAGCAGTTGATGGAAAAGGGGTTGAAGACCCGCATCGAACTGATGAAGATCAATCTGGTGGAGCGGGGGAAGAACATCGTCAAGACCCTTTCGGAACAGGCAGAGGAGGATCTCGCGGCCTTCAACTTCTCCAACCTGATGGACAATATCACCAGCCGGGTATCGGCCGATGAAGAGATCCGGTATGCGATTCTGATGGATGCATCGGGAAAGGTCTTTCTCCATACGGCCCAACCGGATGCCGCGCAGACCGTCTTGGAGGATGAAAGGGCAGCGGCCGCGATCGCGGCAGAAGAACTCTTTGTAGCCGAACATGAAAATGATGGTGGAAAATTTAAGCGGGATTATCGCCAGAAACATCGAGATCTCCCACGCCCTTGCCTATACCGCATCTGACCAGACCGCAGCCCTCGACCGAACGGCCGGGCTTCTGGAGGAGATGGTCGAACTCACGAAGAAGAATGCAAAGACCGCAGACGATGCCGACACCATCGTCAAAAAGACCCATCAGGTGGTTCAGCAAGCCGACGACTCGATGAATCACCTCACCAATTATATGGAGGAGATCTCCAAAGGGAGCGAAGAGACCTTCCAGATCATCAAGACCATCGATGAGATCGCTTTTCAGACCAATCTGCTGGCCCTGAATGCTGCAGTGGAAGCGGCAAGGGCCCGAGAGGCCGGGGCCGGATTCGCGGTTGTGGCCGATGAGGTGAGGAACCTGGCCCTGCGAACCGGTCAGGCCGCGAAGGATACATCAGAACTGATCCAAGGGACCGTGGGAAAGATCAAAGAGGGCTCTCAACTGGTTCTGAAGAACAACCAGGGGTTTAAAGAAATTTCAACCAATGCGGCCCGGATGGCCGAACTGGTGAGCGACATTCTCGAAGCCTCCAATGAGCAGAACGAACGGATCGGCCGCATTCGGGAAGCCATCGAGGAGATGAATCGGGTGATCCGGGAAAATGAAGAAAGAACCGATGCCCTGGCCGACTCTATGGGAATATTTAAAGTATCTAAAAATTTTTAATAGAAAACCGATCAGATTCTCCCCTCTCTCCCTTGCCTCTATAAATCAGAGTATTTTAAATATATTTAATGATATCATCGATGTTGTTCTCTTAAAATGGAGGGAGGGGAAAAATGGTATGGTTCTTGCTTAAAATTGCTTTAGAGGTTTTTTTGTGCTATCACATTATAATAGGCATGAGATGATGTTACCGTCCGTTACTGTAGAATTAAAGGAGGAGATGATGAGAAAGACCCGTCCTGTTGTAACCTTAAAACTTTTCTTTTTCGCGCTGGCCATGGCCCTGATCGCGCTGCCGATGGTCGGATGCGGCGGCTCTGACGGCGGCTCCGATGATTTTATTGCCGATGGAGGCTCTGATGTTGATAATGGCTACAGCTTCAAGGAGGGGGTTTTTCTGGACAGCGAGGTATCCGGTGTGCAGTTCCGCACCGAATCCCTGACCGGCCAGACTGGCCCAAATGGAGAGTTTCTCTACCAGGAGGGGGAGACCGTCCTTTTCCATATCGGAGACATCATTTTGGGAGATACCTTTGGAAAGCCCATCGTCACTCCGGTTGATCTGGTGGATGGCGCGGTCGATGAATCCCACCCGGCCGTGACCAATATCGCCCGGTTTCTGCAGACTCTTGACAGCGATGACGAGCCGGAAAACGGGATTCAGTTGAACGATACCATGATCGAGTTCGGCAAGGGCGTGAGTGTGGAATTCAATGTCGATCCCGATATCTTTCATGATGAGCCGGCAGTTCAGCAGACAGTGGCCGTGATGACCGCAGCCAGAGACAAGGGGCAGCGGAATCTGGTCTTTCCTGTCGTGGCCCAGTACCATCTCAAAAAGACCCTCCGCTCCATCGAAGAAGAGGAGGCGGATGAGGGAGAAACCGACGGTGATGAAGACGCGGACGATGGTGCCGATGACGGTGACACGGACGGTGATGAAGACGCGGATGATGATGCCGATGACGGCGACACGGATGGTGATCAAGACGCGGATGATGATGCCGATGATGACGTTGTAGATGACGTTGTAGATGACGGGGATGCTGATGAGGGTACTGATGAAGGCGATACCGAAGCACCGATTACCGACACGGTAACCCTGGAGAACGGTTATCAGGTCGATCTGGTAAGCGTCGTCTACGAGCTGGATACCACCGAACTCACCTATTCGGTTCAGGAACTGGAAGGTTCCCAGGATCTGAGCCACTGGGTACTCTCTCTTCCCGACTGCGTGGAAGTACGCAGCGCAACAGAGGTCTATGAGCTGGTTGGGCCCGATCCGACGACCCAGTTGACCGGAATCAAATGGGATCTCGATGATACTTTTACCAATGCAGAATTTACGGTTCTTCTGAACGGACTGTGGAAGACAGGCACGGTGACGGTCGGGATGAAGAGCACAAACGACGCCTCTTTTGCGGATATCACCGGCCCCATCTGCGAGGTCTATGAACCGGAAGCCGAAGGCGGCGATGACGGCGAGGGTGAAGATGAGGAAGGCGAGGGAGAAGAGCCGCCCATCGAGAGCATCACTCTTGAAAACGGGTATCAGATTGACTTTGTCGGTGCCGAATCCAGCGACAGCAACACAACCTTCTCCTATCGGGTCACCGAGCAGGAGGGTGCGAAGGATCTGAGCAACTGGGTGCTGGAGCTTCCCGAATGTATCGTCGTGGTCGAGGCCACTTTCGGTTATGAGCTGGTGGCAGAGGACCCGAATGCGGGTCTGGCCGGCATCAAATGGGAAGTGACCGACGATTTCACCAGCGACCTTTTTACCGTCACCGTTATGGGTGAAGTGGAAACGGGCATGGGCTATGTTGCCGCAAAGGGCGGAACAGACGTCACACTTGCCGAGATCGCGATTCCGACCTGCACCGTCGAATCCACTGATGAGCCTGCAGAAGAGGTGGATGAGGGCGAGGCGGCCGAACCGGGCGCGAGAGTCCTGGTCTGTCATAACGGAATGACCCTGACCGTTGCGGCTCCGGCACTGGAAGCCCATCTGGCCCACGGCGACACCCTCGGCGCGTGTGAAGATACCGATGGAACCGATGATGACGGCGTGGATGAAGGCGATGTGGATGAAGGCGATGTGGATGAAGGTGATGTAGATGAAGGTGATGTAGATGAAGGTGATGTAGATGAAGGTGATGTGGATGAAGGTGATGTGGATGAAGGTGATGTGGATGAAGGTGATGTGGATGAAGGTGATGTGGATGAAGGTGATGTGGATGAAGGTGATGTTCCGGATGCCGACGATAATGATGCCGATGATCCGGTCGTCGATGAAGGCGATGGAGATGCCGAAGATGGAGATGCCGGGGAAATGGTCTCGGTATGTCATAACGGCCGTACGATAACCGTCGCTGCGTCTGCAGTGGATGCGCATATTGCCCACGGCGACAGCATGGGCCCCTGCGAAGATGCTGAAGAAGGAGATGCCGGGGAATCAGATGTCGACGAAGGTGAGGCAGATGACGAAGATGAGGACTCTGATGAAGATGCATCGGATGACGAGGACGAAGACGAGTCCGATAATGAAGAGGATGACGATGAAAATGAAGCTTCGGAAGGGGATAAAGGGTAGCCTCCCCTGACCCTGACCCTTCCGACCCTGCCCCCGGCAACCCCTCCCTGCCGGGGGCTTTTTTTTATAACCCGATCCCTACTCCCGAATCACCCGCCGATCCATCCATCCTCCCTGCCGAAACCGCCATAACGCGGTCAGAAAGAGAAAGATGACAAAGATCGTCAGACAGCTCCAGGCAAAGCCCATCCCCGCGCCGAAGATCTCCACCCCGATGATCAGCGGCAGAATGATGAACAGAACCGAAGCCGCGCCCGCGCTCACCATGATGAACTTCGTATCCCCCGCACCCTTGAGCGCGCCGATGAGGATCATATACTGGGCATCGAAGAAGATATAGACCGTGACGAACCGGAGCAGCACCACCCCGGTATCCAGAATCTCCGAAAAGGCTACCTCACCGGTATTTTCCGTTGCAAAGAGGCTCAGCACCGGCTCCGGAAAGAAGAGAAAGAGAATAGCCATCAGTACCGTATAGCCAACACCCACATGAATCGTTCTGACGGTGGTGGACCAGGCCAGAGCGGGCCGCTCCCTTCCGAGTGCCTGCCCCACCAGTGTGCTCGTGCCCAGCGAGAAACCGACCATCGGCATGAAGGCCAGAGAGTTGAGAGAAAAGACGATGTTGGAGGCCGCAAGCTCGATCTTTCCGATCCGTCCCATCATAAAAATGAAAAAGACAAAGGAGAAGATGTCGAGGCTGAACTGCACCGTTCCCGGAATCCCGTACCGGAGCAGATTGAAAAATTCTTTCTTTTGAAAGGCAAAGCCGCTTCTCACTTTGAACCACTCCTCATTTCTCCGGTTGAAGATGGAAAGGATATAGACCAGCGTCATGGCAATCCATGCCATCACCGAGGCCAGCCCCGCGCCCAGCATCCCCAGCTCCGGAAATCCCCATACACCGTTGATCATCGCATAATCCAGCGGGATGTGGACAATCATGCCGATAAGGTTGACGGCCATCACCATCCGGGTCAGCCCCCTTCCCATATAGAAACAGGAGAGCCCGATCCCGAGAATATGGATGCCGGAGCCCATCATCAGCGTTTTGAAATAGATGACCTCGAGAGCCTGCACCTCGACCGGATGGCCGCCAAAACGGAAGAGCGGTTCTGCAATGAAAGAGAGGGCAAAAAGCACGATCCATGCCGCGGCCGAAAACCATATACCCTGCCAGAGCGCAGTCCCGATCCGATCTGTTCGGCCTGCGCCTGTGTATTGGGCAATGAAGACATTGACATATCCGACCACCCCCATGAAAAGGGAGATGAAGAAGAAAGCGGCCATACCGGCCGGAAGGGATGCCGCGATCGCGTCCATGGAATAATTGGCCAGAAAGACCCGATCCGTGAACTCTATGACCATTATTGTGGAGCTGCTGATCACCAGGGGCAGGCTTACCCCGAGAATCTTCCGATAGGGTTCGATAAATCTTTTCAGAGATGGGTGCATTTTGAAAATCTTTAAACCTTTGGCTTTCGGTTTTGATGATTGTCTGGTATAAATCCATCCGCAAAAAAGGAAGCGCTTTTCTTCCTTCATTTTTTTGACAACAGGAGGAATCCGGATGGATGAAAAGGTAAAAGAGGCGATCTACGCGGCCGCGGCAAAAGAGCCCTTTGCGATCGAGCTGGGAATGGAGCTGAAGGAACTCTCCCTTGGATCTTCCACAGTGGAGATGATCCACCGGCCTCTCACCATGAACAACATCTACGGCCGGCCCCACGGCGGTGCGATCTTCGCGCTCATCGACGAGGCATTCGAGACCGCGTGCCAGACCCACGGAACCATCGCGGTGGCCTTGAACGTCAACGTCACCTATTCCGCGAGCCCCGAACCCGGCGCGAGGCTGAGAGCCCGGGCCACAGAGCGGAGCCTCACCCGGAAGACCGCATCCTACGACATCGAGGTGACAGATGCCGACACGGGGCAGACTATCGCGTTCTGCCAGGCCCTGGCCTACCGCACCGGAAAGCCGATCCCCTTTGTCGAATCTGCCGTATCTGCCGTATCTGTCGAATCCCGGCAGGAGACGGAATGACCCGAAAGATCGGAATTGTCATCCGGGAATCGGATGGAGGGGAACTTCTTCTCGACTTTCTGGCCCGGCGCTTCACCTATCAGAGCAGGACTCAATGGGAGCAGGCGATTTCGGAAAACCGGTTGATGATCGGCCCGAAACCGGCAGAGGCCGAAACCCGTCTCACCCCGGGAGACCGCCTCTCCTACCATCCGGAACCGCAGCCGGAGCCGCCGGTCGATCGAAACTATGCAATTCTCTATGAAGATGAATATCTGCTGGCCGTAAACAAACCCCCAAACCTCCCGTGCCATCCGGCCGGCCGCTATTTCGAAAACAGCCTCTGGAGCCTTTTGAGATCCGGCCGATACAAAGAGAATCTCTTCTTTGTCCATCGGATCGACCGGGAGACATCCGGCCTGGTTCTCATCGCGAGAAATCCGCGGGCCGCAAAGGGATTTCAGACCGCACTTCTGAAAGGAAGAGTCCGAAAAAGTTATCTCTGCATCGTCGAGGGCGCTTTTCCCGAAAAGACCCTGATCGCTTCGGGAGGAATCGGCCCCGATCCGGGGAGCCGGGTCAAAAAGCGGTTCCGCTTTTATCCCGACGGCGAAGATATCTCCGCAGCATCGGAACCCGCTCTGAAAACCTGCTCCACCCGGTTTCGGAAAATGGGACAGTTCGGCCCTTTGAGCCTTGTGGCTGCATTTCCCGAGACCGGCAGAACCCATCAGATCCGGGCCACCCTCTCCGGCATCGGCTTTCCTTTGGTCGGTGACAAGCTCTACGGACCCGATGAATCCCTATTCCTGAAATTCATCCAGGACCGGCTGACAACGGAGGATATGGAAAGACTCCGCCTCCCCCGCCAGGCCCTGCACGCGGCAAGGCTCCGGCTTCCCCACCCGGAAACCGGAAACCCCCTCTGCCTGGACGCGCCGATGCCCCGGGATATGATCGGGTTGCTATGGCCGAACGATCCTCCGTATCCGCCGGCCCCAACCGCCTGAGCCGTTTTGCCGGGGAGTTATGAGGAATCCGATGGGGAATCGGAATCGGCGCGGAAATCGAACCGCATCCGCAAAGGGGAAGCGGCCTGTGCCATCTCTTCGAGCCGCTCCTTTTCGGCCTCGAGAATATCGAGGAGCATCAGGGCCTCGGCCGGCCCGAAGCCGATGGTCCGGCGCACC
>JAABSZ010000080.1:0-16379 GCA_011390135.1 Desulfobacteraceae bacterium
CCGGTCCCGGATCTGCACCGAAGAGAAGGTAGAGCGCCGGAGGGTCTCCGGGGAGACATCAGCGGTGAATCTTCGGCCCGAAAGGGTTGTTGCGGTGAGGCAGGCGCCGTTGACGGCAATGCTGTCGCCGATCTTCGCGCCTTCGAGTGGAAAGTCGGATTCAATGGTGATCTGGGCGCCCCGGTCCGATTTTCGGGCCCCGACAATGGTGCCGAGCCCTTGAATGATCCCTGTAAACATCTGTTTGCGTTATCTTTGTCTCTGTCTCCCTTCACGCCTCCCAAAAACGGAAAAAACGATCCGGTCATGATTTACAAGCCTTCATTTATAGGGGGTTTATCCGGGATAGTCAAAGGAAAAATATCGATTTTTTGAAGTTTTTTAAATGCCTTTCAATATCCCATAAAGGAATCGATCCACTGCGGAAGTTTGCAAAGGTGCGGATCTAAGGTGTCAGCCAGGGTGAGTTTTCGCGTTCGGAGTTTCATCATCCTTTCGGCAGGCGCAGGTGGTAAGTCAGGCGCAGGTGGTAAGTTAGGTTGAAACTATCCCAATTTCCCCAGAATATCAAGCCCATTTTTCCCGAACCGCCTGTGCGGTTTCAGGGGAGAAGCAAAAAAGAGCTTGCGCGCCATCTGGAAGATATGATTATCTTTTGTTATGGAACATTTTGTTTTTTTCCTTGAACGGGTATGTCAACCGGAACAAAGGAGGCGGATATGGAAACGAGAAGGGCGATTCTTGCCGGCACATGGTATCCTGCAACCCCTGACGAATGCGAGCGGGAAATCAAATCTTTTCTAAAAGAGGAGGATATTGATCGGCCATCCGGCAAAAGATTTCTGGGCGGCATCGTTCCCCATGCCGGGTGGTACTTCTCGGGAGCCATTGCCTGCAATGTGATCTCGTTTCTTCAGGAGGCGCAGACCTTGGACACCTTGATCATCTTCGGCATGCATCTCCATCCCGGCGCTCCCAACCATATCATGATTGACGGCTCGTGGGAAACCCCTTTCGGTGAGATCGAGATCGAATCGGAGATGGCCGCGAAGCTGACGGAGAAATTCGAGTTTGCCGAGGAGACGCCCGACAGTTTTGTCCGGGACAACACCATCGAGGTGCAGCTCCCCTTTGTCAAATACTTCTTCCCCGATACAAAGCTCGTCTCCATCGGCGTTCCGCCGACAGTCAATTCTTTGGAAGTGGGAAAGGCGGCAGTGGAGATCGCGGAGAAACAGGGCTTGAACATCAAGGTGATCGGCTCCACGGATCTGACCCATTACGGCGTCAATTACGGATTCGAGCCCAAGGGCCGGGGCCGGAGCGCGGTGGACTGGGTCAGATTCGAAAATGACCGGAAGGTTGTGGAGTCCATGATAGACATGGACCCGGAGGCGGTGATCCACCAGTCCCTGGAGAATCAGAATGCCTGCTGCGGCGGCGCAGCCGCGACCGCTATCGCGGCTGCAAAGGCCCTGGGGGCAAAAAAGGCCGAATCCCTGGCCTATGCCACCAGCTATGACAAGAATCCCGGCAACAGCTTTGTCGGATACACCGGAATTGTCTTTGAAGAATGATCTATCGACCCGAACTTCATCGTCCCCTTCACATCAAGGCCGTTCTCTTCGACTTTGACGGAACCCTGACCCATCCTGACGCGCTCGATTTCAAAGCCATCCGTTCCGCCATCAACTGCCCTGATAACACCTTTATACTGGAGTTCATCCGGGATCTTTCGGACCCAAAAGCCCAGCGGAAAGCCAATGCCATCCTCGACCGCTTCGAAGAGGATGGAGCGGTCAATTCCCGTCCCATAAAGGATGCGGAAGATTTTCTCCGATACCTGAAGGCCAAAGGGATCAAGCTCGGCATCGTCACCCGCAACCGCTTCGCATCCGTTGCCCGGGCACTGGAGAATTTCGACCGGATCGCGCCTGCTGATTTCGACGTGATCATCACGCGAGACGACTCCCACGCGCCAAAGCCGAGCCCCGAGGGGATACGGGCCGCGATCGACCGGATGGGGGTGAAGCCCCATGAAACCGTTATGGTGGGAGATGTGGTGCTGGATATCGAAGCGGGCCGGGCCGCGAACACGGTTACGGTATTCTTCGATCACGGCCTGGGCACGGACCCGCTGAAGATGGGAAGCGACTTTGTCATCTCCTCACTTGCGGATCTCAAATCCCTGATCCGGCTGGCCATTCCCCTGCCGGCCGGAAAGTTTCCCAATGAGCTTCTGGGGGCATTTCTGGAGAACTTCTCCTTTAACGATCCTTCGGTGATCGTCAACCCCGGGATCGGGGAGGATATCGCGGCCGTGGATGTGGTAAAAGAGGAGGTGCTGATTTTAAAATCGGACCCGATAACATTTGCCACCGATGCGATCGGCCAGTATGCGGTGCTGATCAATGCAAACGACATCGCGACATCGGGCGCGGTTCCCCGATGGCTGCTCACCACGCTCCTCTTCCCCTGCGGCATGACCGCTTCCCAGATGCTTGCGGTGATGGAGGATCTCAAAAATACCTGCCGCAGATGGAACATCACCCTCTGCGGCGGCCACACCGAGATCACAGATGCCGTGACCCGTCCCGTGGTCTCGGGAACTCTGGCCGGAACCGTGGCCCGAAAGGATCTCATCGACAAGGGAAACATAAGGCCCGGGGATCGGGTGCTGCTCACCAAAGGCGTTGCAGTGGAGGGAACCACCATCATCGCGAGGGAGTTCGGGGACCGTCTGCTGGAGCTGGGGATGGAGGCGGCACAGATCGAGACCTGTAGAGGGTTTCTGGAGAACATCGGGATTCTGGAGGAGGCGAGGATCGCGGCATCGGAAAAGGGGACCAGCGCGATGCATGATGTCACGGAAGGGGGGCTGGCCACGGCCCTGACGGAGCTGAGCATTGCAGGAGACCACGGGATTCGAGTCTATATGGAAAAGATCCCGATCTATCCGGAGACCGAAAAGATCGGCCGTCTCATGGGCATCGATCCCCTGGGGCTGATCGGATCGGGAAGCCTTCTCATCTGCTGCCGGGAGGAGGGGTGTCAGACATTGCTGGACCGGATTCGGGATAAGGGCATCGATGCGGCGTATATCGGCGAAGTGATCGAAGGGCCGCCGGGAATCGAGGGGGTCAGGGAGGGGAAGCCTGCGGAGTGGCCGGTTTTTGAAACCGATGAGTTGACGCGGCTTTTTTAAGGGGAAAATCATGTCATTGACGCATCAGTTCGGCGGAGAATGGACAGAGGAAAAACTGAACCGATTACGGCAGTATCTGGATGCCTATATGAAGATATTCTCCGCAAATCCAAGAGCTGCCAAGCTGAAGACGATATATGTGGATGCATTTGCCGGAACAGGATATCGTTCATTGCCCCAAAAGGCTGATAAGGACTTGCCCCTTTTTGAAGATGAAGACGCTGTCTCTTTTCAGCGGGGAAGCGCTTATATTGCCCTGGAAACCGAGCCCTCTTTCGACCAATACATCTTCATTGAACATTCTCCTGACTTTTCAAAAGAACCGGAACTGCTGTTAAAATAGCTGAACATATTTTAAAAAAATAAAACATGGCTACAAAATCAAAAATAGAATGGACAGATGTCACCTGGAATCCGGTAACCGGATGCACAAAAATAAGTTCCGGGTGTAAAAACTGCTATGCGGAACGCATGGCAAAACGCTTACAAGCGATGGGGCAGGCCAGGTACAAAGATGGATTCCGTCTTAAGCTCCACCATGACCTCATTAAAGAGCCGTTAAAATGGAAGAAATCAAGAATTGTTTTTGTTAATTCCATGAGCGATCTCTTCCATGAGGACATACCATTCTCCTTTATTCAGGAAATATTTTCAACCATAGAAAACTCTCCCCACCACATCTTTCAGATCCTGACAAAGCGCAGCAAACGCCTTCTTGAATTATCAACATCATTGTTTTGGCCGGAAAATCTTTGGATGGGGGTGAGTGTAGAGGATGAATCTGTCGTTTATCGGGTAGAAGATCTCTCTTCTGTGCCGTCACAAGTTCGATTTATCTCATGCGAACCGCTTATCGGCCCCTTGGAACGGCTGCCCCTCGATAATATCAACTGGGTCATTCTCGGCGGCGAATCTGGTCCGGGTGCCCGGCCGATGGAACGGCAGTGGGTAAATTCAATCCTGCAGCAGTGCAGGAAAAAGAAGGTTCCATTTTTCTTTAAACAATGGGGGGGAACTCGAAAAAAAGCGGCGGGGAGATCCCTAAACGGGAGAACATACAACGAACTTCCGGTTTTGGAAGCAGCAGGTTAGAGTGTTATGATCCTTCTTCAGAAGATAGGTTGACAGAAGAGGCCGCTTCCGTTTTCCTTTTTTCACCGGACAAATCGAGTTCAACCCGCTCGTGGGGATGGCCGCAGAAAAGACAGTGCAGCATCGCATCCGCCTTGTGCGCATCCAGCAGATGCACCGGCAGATGATAGACCTCGCCGCACTGGTCGCAGGAGATCCGCTTTGGGCTTCGGACCCCGCAGTTGGGGCAGAAATGGGTGAGGGGATAGCCGTATCCGCAGGCGAGGCAGTGGATCTCGTCTTTCGATTTGAGCGCGGCCGCCTTCTGCCGCTCATGGCGCTTTTCAAGCTCCCCGACCTCCTTTTCCAGCAGATCGTCTTCATCGACAAGAGATGCCCGCCGCCGCTCGGCTTCGGATCGGATCTCCCCCCCGGCAGCCGAAAAAGCAGCGTCGTCTTCGATTTCAGACAGGCCCGAAAGCTTCATCCGCAGCGGTTCGGCCCCATGAGCCTCCTTTTCCAACGCCTCGATTCTTCCCCCCAGCCTTTCCGTTATCCGCTCCCGTTCAGAGTCCTCCATCTTCGCCTTCAGCAGATGCATCCGCCGGATCAGCGCCTTTGTCCTTCCGCTCTCTGCTTCGAGGCGCTCCAGGGCCGATTCGAACTTCCGGAGCTGCCCCTTGCGCCAGGCCGACTGCCGGTTCTTCCGCTCCTGCTCTTTCTTCTCGGCTTCCGCCTCCTGCAGGGCCTGCATCCTCTGCCGGGCCTTCTCCTCCCGATGCATCCGCTTTTTTTCGATCCAGGTTCTGTAGGTGAGGGTGAAAAATCCGGCAGCGATCACCGTCAGACCGATATATACGGGAATTTTCCATCCCCCGCCATAGACGCCGTTGACCACGATAGCGAGGGTGAAGGCGGCCAGCGGCAGCATGGAAGTGAGCGCGAAATGCTTTCCCCAGAAGCGGCTGACGTGGAAGAAGAGCAACGGCAGGGAGAGCAGCGCGGCCAGGACCAGCGACGGATAGGGCGCGATCTTCTGCCCCAGGTGCAGGGCCGCAAATACGGCAAAGAAGAGGGAGTAGGTAATGGCCAGCAGCAGAAAATGGCCCAGCCGGAAATCATCGAGCCGGCCCGGCTGCACAAGGTCGTTCAAATAGATGAACCCGATGCCGAAGAGGAAGACCGCAAGCCCCGCAAGCCGCAGGAATCGGATCACCCGGCCCACGGGGCTCAGGGAGCCGGGCAGGTCCACCATGATCCTTCTTGCGGTGATGAGGTCATCGAATTCCCAGACCAGCCGGTCTCCTTGCACCGATGTGGGCTGCAGCGCGTCCGCGGGGATGAATTCCGCGGTCAGATCCTCTAAAATCATCTCGATGCGCAGGTGTTCGGCCTGTTCAGCGCCGGGCCCTTCATAGATATACCGCTCATACCCCTGGGCCTTGTAGGAGACCTGGACCGGAAGCTCTTCTCCTTCGGGCAGCCGACCCTGCCAGGCAATTCCTTCAAGGGTATAGAGCGCGTCCCGCCTCTTCTCGTATTCCCCGGATGCATCCGCTATTCGGAGGGCCACATCGCTTGCCCGGGTCGTACCTTCGGGAAAGGGAAAAAAAAGGGCGATGGGGCCGCCGTCGGAGCTGCCTTCCGCTACGCCCACTGCGCCCACTGCGTCCACTCTGTCCACTGCGCCCACTCTGTCCACTGCGTCCACTCTGTCCACTCTGTCCACTGCGTCCACTGCGTCCACTCTGTCCACTCTGTCCACTCTTTTCGTCGAAGTAAAGTCTCCAGTGGAACCAGAGGAATCATATGGGCTTGCAAACCGGTATTCGCCAGAGAAATCGGCATCGAAGAGGGTCAGGACATCCAGGCCCCGCACATGGTGGGTGGCGGAAAGGCGGATGGTGATATCGGCTGAAATCGTGTCCGGCGCGGGGGCGTCAGGTTGAAGGAGCGGCAGTGGTTTTCCTGCAACCGTTTGTGCCGGAGGCGGTGGGGCTGAAGCCTTCTCCTCTTTCCGGAGAAGGCGGTCTTTTGAAGAGAGCAGCGCGGGGATCACGACGGCCGCGAAGATGCCGATGATGACAACGACGACCATCAGCTCGATCAGGGTGAATCCGGGGCTTCTTCCGATTCTTCGGGAAGCTTTCCGGTTCATCTGCAAATCCTCCGATGTCCGGATACGAGCCGGAATTTCGAAAGGTCTAAACCGCGCCCTCTCTTTTACCCTCATTTTTCATCTCCCCAAGCATTGCTGAGGACGGAGCCTCTCTGCAGATCCCGGTGGGCCGTTCCGGCGGCGGGTCCCGGCGGATGCGGATGATTTTGGGCCGATACCGCTCCTGATCTCCGATATCATCCCCGATCAGACGGATGATGCCGAAGGAGAGGCCAAAGCCGAGGACGCAGAAGAGGACGGCCGAGACCGTTTCATCCATACCTAAGGCCGGGGCCAGATGCTGCCCCCAGAAGGCCCCTGCGATCATCATGATGATAGGGAAGATGTAGAGCAGAAAGGAGAGCTTGAGAAGAGAGCTGGTTTCAAAGCTCAAGACCACCCGATCCCCTGTCCTGGCTCGGGCCGCATTGATGGCCTCCACCTCCATATCCTGTCCGCCGCCCAGGGACTGGCAGTTCTTTTGGGCCGAGCAGTGTTGGCACGCGCTGGTGCGCACGGTCTTGACCCATGCGGTCCCGGCGTCGGCTTTGATGACGATTCCATGTTCCGTAATCATGATTTCTCTTGAACGGGTATGCGCAGGCTCGATGTCAGCCTGCGCATTCCTGGTTCTGGTTCATATCGTGGTTTATCTAATTGAAGCGCGGCCCGAAAACCGAAAAAGACTTCTCCGGAAGGCCTCATGACGCTTCTACGCGGCAGAAGTCGCCGGCGGAGTAGTGGTTTCCAGAGTATGACCGGACCTTCCTTCGGGAATCGGAGGCCGCTCATAGCAGATAAGCCCGCACTGGAGACACCGGGCAGCCTCTTTTCTAGCCATCTGCTCGGTATACCCCTTTTCCAGCTCCTTGCAGGTGATCCGCTCCTTTCCGGTGCAGACCGGCATAACCTGGCGGGGGGCCTTATCCACATTCTCCAGATGATCCACATCCTGGTAGACCATACTGGGCCGGACCACATTCTCCGGCAGGGTCAGGTCGATCCCGTACATCACCTCATGGATTGAGGCGGCTCCCCTTCGGCCGGCCCCGATCGCGCGGATCGCTGCGCTGAAGTCGGTCATCTCGCTGCCCCGGGAGAGCATTCCCGCGTCATCTCTGAACTCCGGCCTCTTGTAGGGCTCGATGGCCTTCCAGTGGATGGGACCTGACGCGGTCGCGGCAGTGGCCGCGGTGTCGGCAGAGGTCTCCGTCTGGATGGCATCGAGATCCTTGAAGAATATCAGCTCCGGAAAACGGCCGGCCGCAAAGAAGAGGTTCCCGGCAGCCACCGTGGTCCGCTTGCCGCTGATGAGATCCACATATTCGACCCGGGTCATCTTCTTCTCTTCGCCGTAGAGCGCACTCACATCCGCGCGGAAGACGATCCTGGCCCCGGCCTTTTCCACCGCGTCGAGATCCGCTTTTTCCCTGATCAGCGCATCCGGGGTCTCCCGGTAGAGCACCGTCACGTTCTCGGCCCCCAGATCGATACAGATCTGCGCGGCCTTCAATCCGTATTTCCCGCCCCCTGCGATCACCACATTCTTGTCGCAGCCGAGCTTGTTGCTCCTGCCCGTGTCCGACTTGATCAGATCGAGAAGCAGGTACATCCCCGGAACCGGCTGTTCGATATCCTCGCCGCTCATCCGGGTGAGCCGGCTGTCCCATCCGCCGGTGGCCAGAAATACCGCGTCATATCCTTCGGAAATGAGCCCCGGAAGATCCATCTCCTTTCCGAGGGTGACACCAGTCTTTGCCGCCACTCCCATCTCTTTGATCCCCTCGATGTCCCAGTCGAGAATATCCAGGGGCAGCCGATCTTTTGTGATCGCGGTGCGCAGCAGCCCCCCGAGCCGGTCCGTGGCCTCGTAGACCGTCGCGTCGTGCCCCAGCCGGGCCGAGAAGAAGGCTGTGGAAAGGCCCTGAACCCCGCCGCCGACCACCGCAATCTTCTTGCCGGTTCTGGGGGCTTTGTAGGGCTGAATCCGCTTGCCGCTCTCCCGCTCGTAATCCGCGGCAAACCGCTTGAGATAGTTGATTCCCACCGGCTCATCCACGAACTGGCGCCTACAGTCATCCTCGCAGGGCCGGGGACAGATCCGGCCGATGACGGTCGGGAAGGGGTTGCGCTCCTTGATAACCTGTATGCTTCGATGGTAGTCGCCCAGGCTGATCTGGCGGATGTACTCCCGGATGTTGATGCCGGCCGGACAGCGGCGCTGGCACGGGGTGGTGCATTCGTCGGTGGTGTACTCCCGCAGGATTCTTCTCGTCACCGAGGAGAGGCTGATGATCTGCTTGGGACAGACCCGCTCGCAGGTGCCGCAGCCGGTGCATTTCTCCGGGTCCACCACGGGCAGATTTTCGGGCCCCATGACGATGGCATCGAAGGGGCAGGCCCGGGCGCAGCTCCCCAGTCCCAGACAGCCGATGGTGCAGACCTTCATGCCGCCGTTGAGCATGGCCGCGGCCCTGCAGTCGCTCACGCCGTCATAGTGGAACTTGGTGTCTGCATCCCCAAGGCCGAAGTAGCAGCCGGGACGTGCTATGTCCGGCTCCTTGGCCTCCAGGGCAACCCCCAGCACGGACGCAATGGCCTCGGCCACATCCGAGCCGGCCGCGACACAGGAGTTGGGCGCTGCCCGCCCTGCAACAATGGCCTCCGCGTTGGACGAACAGCCGGGCAGGCCGCAGCCGCCGCAATTCGCGCCCGGAAGCACGCCTTCAACGGCCTCCACCCTCGGGTCCACATAGACGTAAAAGACCTTCGACGCCACGGCGAGACCGGCGCCGACCAGCACGCCGAGACCTCCCATCATGAAAATCGCCTCGATCATAATCTACACTCCTTATTCTGACTCAATATTCTGACTCGATTCTGAAACGAAAAAAATATATATTCTTTTCAATCGACTAATCAATGGCCCCGAATTTACACTTCTCGAAGCAGGTGAGGCATTCGATGCACTTCTCCTTGTCATGGATGCCGGCTCCTTCTTCTTCCAGGTGATGGCATCCACGGGACATCCCTTAAAGCAGAGGCCGCAGCTCGTGCATTTATCGGGGTCGATCTCGAACTTCAGCAGGGCCACGCACCGTTTCGCGGGACAGCGCTTCTCATAGACATGCGCATCATACTCCTCCTTGAAATAGCGGAGGGTGGAGAGCACCGGGTTGGCCGCAGTCTGCCCCAGTCCGCAGAGGGCAGTGTCCTGGATGGTTGACGCAAGGGTCTCGAGGGCCTCGATGTCCGAAGCCTCTCCTTTGCCGCCCGTGATCTTGTCCAGAATCTCGAGGAAACGGCGGGTCCCCTCCCGGCACGGGGTGCATTTGCCGCAGGACTCCTCCTGGATGAAGTCCATGAAGAAGCGGGCCATATCGACCATGCAGGTATCCTCGTCCATGACGATGACGCCGCCCGATCCCATGATCGCGCCTACTTTTGCGATCTCCTCGTAATCGACCGGCGTGTCGAGATAGGCTTCGGGTATGCAGCCGCCCGAGGGGCCCCCGAGCTGGACCGCCTTGAACTTCTTCTTCTTGGGAATACCGCCGCCCACATCGAAGATCATCTGGCGCAGGGGCGCGCCCATGGGAACCTCCACCAGGCCGATGTTGTTGACATCGCCGGAGATGGCAAAGACCTTGGTCCCCTTGCTCTTCTCCGTCCCGACAGATGCGTACCATTCGCCGCCCTTCAGGATGATCTGGCCCACATTGGCAAAGGATTCCACATTGTTTAAGATGGTCGGCTTCTCCCAGAGCCCTTTGACTGCCGGAAAAGGGGGCCGGGGACGGGGCATTCCCCGCTTTCCCTCGATGGAGCGCATGAGCGCGGTCTCCTCGCCGCAGACAAATGCCCCCGCGCCCTGATAGATCTCCACATCGAAGCTGAAGCCGGAGCCGAGGATGTTCTCTCCCATAAGCCCGTATTCCCTGGCATCGTCGATCGCGAGCTGCAGCCGTTTGATGGCCAGAGGATATTCGGTTCTCGCGTAGACGTAGCCCTTGTGGGCGTTGATGGCCCTGGCCGCGATGACCATCCCCTCCAGCACAGCATGGGGGTCCGCCTCCAGGATGCTTCGGTCCATGAACGCGCCCGGGTCCCCCTCGTCCGCGTTGCAGAGGACATATTTCACATCTCCGGGGGTCTTGCCGGCAAACTCCCACTTGACGCCCGTGGGAAATCCCGCGCCGCCCCGGCCCCGGAGGCCCGAGATCTTCATCTGCTCGATGATCTCCTGTGGCGTCATCTCCAAAAGGGCCTTGGCCGCGCCATGGTACCCGTCTCTGGCAATCGCGTCATCGATCGATTCCGGATCGATCAACCCCTTGTTCCGCAGAACCCGGGGCATCTGGTGCGCGAAGAACGGGATCTCCGACTGGTGGGTGATCTTCTTTTTGCTGACAGGATCTTTGTGGAGGAGCTTCTCATAGGGCTTGTTCTCGATCAACTGGGATTTGACCAGCTCCGGAACGTCCTCCGGCTTGATCTTCTGATAGAAGATGTCGTCCGGATGGACAACTAGAATGGGACCCATGGCGCAGAAACCGTTGCAGCCGGTCTCGATGACCTTGCACTTCTCCGAAAGCCCCTGCTTTTCAATCTCCTCCTTGAGAACCTCCTTCACCGATATGCTGCCCGTGGCATGACATCCGGTGCCGCCGCAGATGAGAAGCTGCGTCACATTGGCTGCCGCGGCCGATTCCAAAATCTGCGCCTTCAACCCCCGAAGATCCTCGATGTTGCTCAACTTTGCCATATCATTCTCCTTACGCGTTGCAACTTCCGGCCCGCCCTTTTTGGCCTACCAGGAGCCGTCCAGTCCTCTGAGTCCGTTCATATAGAGTCGTCCGCACGCGACGAACATGGAATAGGTTGTCCGTAGTACGGGCATGTTGAAGGCTTCGGCAAGATCCAGAACCCGAGGATTGGGGCGTTTGCCCCGCACAAAGACAATCGCGCCCACCTCCGCGATCTTGGCGGTCTGGATCACCTGCTCGGTCACCACCCCGGTCAGCAGCACCGAACCCTTGGCCACCGCAGAAAGGATGTCATCCATGGTGTCTGTGCCGCAGCCGCCGAGGATGACCGTGGTATCCATCCGGTCCTGCCCCAACAGGACCTCCGCCTTCAGGATATTGCCCACTTCACTTAGCTTCATCGGTTTACCGCAAAAACAAAAAAAGGGTTATTCGTAGTTGTTCAGGATCTTGATGACCCCGTCAGATTTTACATCGCCGTAGGTGTCATGGCCCACTACCATCACCGGGGCAAGGCCGCACGCGCCCAGGCAGCGGACCGCCTCCAGAGAGAAGCGCCGGTCCGCGCTCGTCCCCCCCTCTTCGATTTTGAACTCCCGGCCGATCCGGCGCATCACCTCCTTGATGCCCTTGACATAGCAGGCCGTTCCCATGCAGACCCTGACGGTGTGCCGACCCTTGGGCTCCATGGAAAAAAGAGCATAGAAGGAGGCCACGCCATAGACATCGCTTCGGGGGACGTTGAGCCCCAGGCCGATGTAGTCCATCAGTTCCACGGGCAGATAGCCGACCACATCCTGGCACTCCCGAAGCACGGAGATGATCGAGCCGGCCTTGGGGCGGTAGATCAGGATGATGTCGTCGATCTCAGTCCACATCTCAAAGGTGATGTCCGGGTGATTGGGGTGGGGATCGTATGCCATTTCAAGCTCCTAACATTCTGTTATCGTTCCATTCTGTTGTCGTTCTATGTTGTTCCTGATCGCAAAGGACAAATTTTTAAGGCTCCAAACATTTCATAAACAGCGGAAAATGTCAACGATTACTCGGTCCCGACCATGTCCCGGAAAAGGGAGAAGGTATTTTCAATACCCTCGGCAGCGGTTTTGACCCCTGCCAAGTCCTTTTTTCCGGCCGCCCTCTCTGCATACAGTGCCGCCTCGCGAATCCGGTGTGCGGAGATGTTGGCGGCCATCCCCTTGATGGTGTGGGCCTGGAAACGTATTTCGTCAAAATCTTCGGCCTCCACTGCCGCTGCAAATTTAGCGATCACCTCCGGAACCGAGTGCAAAAAAAGCTCCAACACACTTTGGATAAGCTCATCATCATCTTCAAGGCGATCCATCAGCTCCCTCTGGTCGAGCACCGGATAGACTTTCCAGGGGAGGCTTTGGATATCCGGTCTGTCCGAATCCTCATGGAAGAGGGGTTTGTCGGAAGAGATCAAAGCCGACGGAGTGACCGCGGCCCTCGATTTTGAACGGACCCCGTGGGCAAGAATCTTCTCACGCAGGATTTCCGGATGAATGGGCTTTGCGATATAGTCATCCATGCCTGCCGCGATACACCGCTGCCGATCACCCTCGATGGCATGAGCGGTCATCGCGATGATGGGTATATCATTGTCGATCACGCCGGAGTCCGGATCACGGATGATGCGGGTGGCTTCAAAACCGTTCATTCCAGGCATCTGAACATCCATTAAGACGATGTCGTAGGGACGGGCCTCCAGCGCGGCCAGGGCCTGGCTTCCGTCGGACGCGACATCTGCCGAATAGCCGAGCTTTTTCAACATCCCCAAAGCCACAATCTGGTTTGTGGGCTGATCCTCCACCAGCAGGATCCGCAGAGCCGCCAAAGGGAGAGAGATCCCAGAGGAGAGGGGCTTCTCTTCCTGCCCCTCTTCCCCGGGCTTCGAAAGCGCTCGACTCCTTTGACTCCGCTTCTCAAAGGCTGCGGTAAAGGTAAAGGTCGTTCCCTCGCCTTCCCGGCTGTTCACTTCGATCTCCCCGTCCATCAGCCGTACCAGGCGGAGACATATGGCAAGGCCGAGACCCGTGCCGCCGTATCTGCGGCTCATGGAGCTGTCGGCCTGGGAAAAGGGATGAAAGAGGCGCTTGATCCGTTTTTTCGAGATTCCGATTCCCGTATCCGTCACCGTCACCCGCAGAAAGACATTTCCCTTCTCCTCCCCGGCCACGCCGATGCGCAATGTCACCCCTCCCTCATGGGTGAACTTGATCGCATTGGAAAGAAGGTTGATGACCACCTGCTGCAGCCGCGCAGAATCCCCCCTCAGATGGTTGGGAACGTTTTGACCAAAGGCTTTGAGGATATCGAGCCCCTTCTCCCGGGCCCGGGGGGAGAGCATCTCCACAACACCATCGATGATCTCGAAGAGATCGAAATCCAGATGTTCCAGGTCGAGTTTGCCGGCTTCGATTTTGGAAAGATCCAGGATGTCGTTGATCAGCGACATGAGCATATCGGCCGAGGATCGGATGATGTTGATATGATCCTGCTGATCCGCGTTCAGGGGGGTGTCATCGAGCAGATGGGTCATTCCGATGATGGCGTTCATGGGGGTGCGGATCTCATGGCTCATGTTGGCCAGAAACTCGCTTTTAGCCAGATTGGCCTCCTCTGCTGCCTTTTTGGCCTCCTCCAGGCCGATAAAGCTCTTTCGCAGGCCATCTTCGGCCATTTTCCGGATGCTGATATTATGGTGGGCCACGAGAATGTAGAAGCCATTTCCAAAAGAGAGCCGGGTCGCCTCCAGAATGAACCAGCGCTGCTCGGTCCGGCTGTGGCAGGGATATTGAAGGGTGAACTGATCCCGCTGGTCCTCCTTCAGCGCCAGCAGCCCCGACAGGACTTCGGATGCCCCCTGTGCGCTCTTCCCGACTGCACTCCGGCAGACATCGAAATAGTTCTTCCCCAGCCCCAAACCTTCCCCGGAAAAACCGTTTGCCCGGGCAAACCCCCGCCAGACCGAATTGATCAGAAGGATCTTTCCGTTTCCGTCCAGAATGGCGATATGAGAGGGCATGGCATCGATCACCGATTGAACGAAGGCCATCTCTTTCACGGTCTGCTCTTCAAGGATTTCTTCTTCTCTGCTCATGTGCTGTCTCCCATGCGCCCCATAACCATTCCGGCATTTCCATCTGCACCATTGACTGCGCTTTCATCTTTCCCTATGATGCCATTATTGGAAATATTTTGGAATACCATCACTGATAAAAAACCATTTCTAACGGTTGCCGGTCAAGTTCAAAATGCAAAAGAAAAAGAAAAATCAATAAAAAGAAGAATATTAGGGAAAGAAAGATAAGGAAAAGATAAGGATGAGAGACGAAAAGAGAAAAGCTGAAAAGAGTGCAGCCTATATCAGAGAACGGATTGACGGATCTCCGGCCGTCGGGGTGCTGACCGGGACCGGACTGGGCGGGATCGGGAACTCGGTCGAGAATCCGGTCATTTGTTCCTATGCGGAGATCCCCCATTTCCCACTCTCCACGGTCGAGAGCCATCCGGGACGGCTCCTTTCGGGTAGAATGGCGGGCCGCAGCGTCGTTGTCCTCCAGGGCCGGCTCCATCTCTATGAGGGGTATTCCCCGCTGGAGGTGACCTTTCCGATCCGGGTGATGCAGCAACTCGGGGTGAAGGTGCTGATCGTCACCAACGCGGCCGGGGGGATCGACACGGGATATTCCCCCGGAGACATCATGATCATTCAGGATCATATCAATCTGACGGGCGTCAATCCGCTGACGGGGCCAAACGAGACCACCTGGGGGCTCCGGTTTCCCGATATGGGAGTGGCCTATGACCGGAGCCTGCAGGAGGCGGTTCGGGCCGGGGCCGGGGCCGCATCGATTCCGGTCCGAACCGGCGTCTATGTGGGGCTTCAGGGGCCTTCGCTGGAGACCCCGGCCGAGATCCGGTTTTTGAAGATCATCGGGGCCGACGCGGTCGGCTTTTCCACGATCCAGGAGGTGATCGCGGGGGTCCATGCGGGAATGCGGGTGGTGGGGCTTTCCACCATCACCAATATCAATGATCCGGACAATCCGGCTCCTGCAACCGTCGAGGAGATCATCGCAGTGGCCAACCGGGCCGCGCCCGGCGTGGAAAAACTGATCCATAGTGCAGTGGAGGCCGCTGATGTCGATTGATCTTCTGGTTCGAAACGGGATCGTATTGACCATGAACCCGGAAGGAGCCGTCTTTCAAAAGGGTGCAGTGGCTGTTGAGGGAGACCGGATCACGGCCGTGGGGCACGATCGGGATTTCTCCGAAAATGGGGCAAAGCGGATCATCGACGCGAAGGGCGGCATCATCATGCCGGGGCTGGTCAACACCCATACCCATGCGGCCATGACCTGCTTCCGGGGGCTCGCGGACGATCTGCCCCTGATGGATTGGCTCAACGACCATATCTTTCCCGCGGAGCAGAAGCTGACCCCGGAGATGGTCCATACCGGCGCGACCCTGGCCTGCGCGGAGATGATCCTTTCTGGGATCACCTCTTTCTGCGATATGTATTTATTTGAGGCCGAGGTGGCAAAGGCGGCAAAAGCGGCCGGGATGAGAGCCGTGACCGGAGAGGTGCTCTACGACTTTCCCTCCCCCAACTATGGGCCAATCGAAAAGGGGTTTGCCTACACTGAAGCGCTGATCAAAGAGTGGAAGGATGATCCTCTGATCACCATTGCGGTGGAGCCGCACTCCCCCTACCTCTGTGCCCCGAAGCTGCTGCAGCGTGCCCAGAAAATCGCGCGTGATAACGGTGTTCCGCTGGTGATCCACCTGTCGGAGACCGAAGAGGAGGTGAACCGAATCCGGGAGAAATACGGCCATACCCCGGTGGGCCATCTTGCGGATCTGGAAATATTGGACAGTAACGTTCTCGCGTGCCACTGCGTGGCCCTGACCGATGCGGATATCGACCTGCTCAAACGATTTGACGTGAAGGTCTCCCACAACCCGGAGAGCAACATGAAGCTGGCCTCGGGGGTCGCGCCCGTGCCCAAGCTTCTGGAGGCCGGAATCTGCGTAGGGCTGGGAACCGACGGCCCTTCGAGCAACAACGATCTCGACCTCTTCTCCGAGATGGATACCGCGGCCAAGCTCCACAAAGTCCATACCCTGGACCCGACCGTACTGAACGCGCATC
>JAABSZ010000081.1:0-16284 GCA_011390135.1 Desulfobacteraceae bacterium
CCCTTCTTAATACTGTTAAAGCTGTCGTTCATCATTATCTCCCTGTTTATCCTTGTAAAAATCCCCGTTTGTACCAGACCCACATACTCTCGATCCCTCCGCAGATCTGGGTGTTGTTGGTCAGCTTCCCGGCCAGGGTGTAGCCGGCCCGTTTGAAGGTGATGTTGATGCCTGGCGACAGGGTTCTGGCAATGGTGTAGAGGGTGGAAATCCCCATTCGGGCCATCTCGGCCTCCATGTGAACCAGAAGCGCTGCGGCCAGATGCTGCCCCCGGTATTCCGGCAGAACCGCAAAGTCGGTCATCTCCGCGTTCCCGTGTTCCGGGTCGATCTCGGCTCCGGCGATTCCGGCCATCTTTCCCCGGTCAGTCAGGCAGAAGTATCGGGATTCCCCGGAGGCCATCATCTCCTTTAAAAACCCGGGATCGTACACCGGAAAGGGGTAGGTGGAGAAGACGTTTCGGAAGATGCGGCTCATCTCCCGGGCATCTTCGGGGCTGCACTCCCGGAGGATAAGGCCGGATTTCTGCTTCGGGGGACCGGACTTTTTCCCCTTTGTCGAGAGCAGCGCCAGTGTCCTCCGGATCCGGCCGGGATGGCGCTCCTGCCCCCGGTTTCGGCAGAAGTATTTGGACATGAAGAGCCCGTCGGTGCGGCCGTGGTAATAGCCGGGTATCCGGGCCTCGGGCCGGTAGCCTTTCTCTTCCAGAAGGGGGCCGGCATCCGCGGGAACTTTGGCCAGGGCCTTGCCGTATCCCCCTTTTCGCGCGATCCGCTCCATCTCGTTGATGATCTTGGGAAAATCGGGCCGGAAAAGGCGCACCAGATAGACCCGGCTGCTCAATGGCCCGTAATGGAGCAGGGAGCGGCCGAAGGTTTTGGTTGTGTCGGACAGGGTCATGGGACTTATCCTCCTGCGAAGGGTTAGGCGCATACTCTACCACATCCGGGGCAGGGGGCAAAGGCGGAATCGGAAAACCGGTTTCCAATTCCATATCCGGTCCCATATCCGATCCGATCCAACATCCGATCCAACATCCGGCTTGAAAAAGGCCTCTCTTTCTGGTACACAGCACCTATTTTTCGACGGAGGAAATCATGATCTATCCCTATCTCTTCTACAGCGAAAAGATTCCCCACGCCCCGGTCTTCCCGGATCTGGAGGGAGCCCCCCTGGTGGCCGATCTCTCCTGCCGGAATCCCCTGCTTTCAAAGATGGATGCCCGGGATCAGGCGCGGCTTCAGCGACAACTGGAAAATGATATGGCTGAACAGGGCAGGCACTGGGGCGTTGCCGGCTATCTGGAGCGGCGGGACTCCCTGCTCCGGGACTGCCCCCAGATGGTGGCAGAAGCACGGTTCTATCATCTGGGCCTCGATGTGATCGTCCCCCTGGGAACTCCCCTTCACGCGCCCCTGGACGGCACGGTTGAGACGGCCGGATACGAGGAAGGGGAGGGCAACTATGGCGGCTATCTGCTTTTGTGCCACCAGAGTCCCCTTTTCGAGACTTTCTACAGCTTCTACGGCCACCTGAACCCTTGGGCCCTGCCGGAACCGGGGAGCCTTTTTGAGGCCGGAGAGCCCTTTGCCAGGATCGGCGACTTCTCCGAGAACGGCAACTGGTTCTATCACACCCATATCCAGATCCTCACCCGGAAAGGGTTCGACGAGGGGTATATCTCCAAGGGGTATTGTGCGGCCGAAGATCTCGGCCGCATCAATGATCTCTGCCCCTCTCCGATTCCCCTGTTCCGGGTCTGAAGGATCGGGCGGCGGGGCAGAGGTTTTCGGGTCTGAAGCGGCTCTTATATCCTACCGCTGTTTGATCGCGGCATGGGCCGCGGCCAGCCGGGCCACGGGAACCCGGAACGGTGAGCAGGAGACATAGTTGAGCCCGAGCCGGTGGCAGAGCGCGATGGACTGGGGCTCTCCGCCGTGTTCGCCGCAGATGCCGCACTCCAGATCCGGGTTGACCTTCCGGCCCTTTTCAATGGCGATCCGCATCAGCTCTCCCACACCGTCCGGGTCGATGATCGCAAAGGGGTTGTTGGGCAGAATCCCGCCCTCCATGTACTCGATGAGGAAGTCCGATTCCGCGTCATCCCGGGAGATCCCGTAGGTGGTCTGGGTCAGGTCGTTGGTGCCGAAGGAGAAAAATCCGGCATACTCCGCGATCGCGTCCGCGGTCAGCGCAGCCCGGGGGATCTCGATCATGGTGCCGAACTTGTAGTCGATCTCCATCCGCTGCTCCTCCATCACCTGCCGGGCCTCGGCCTCGAGCGTTGCCCGCTGATGCTTCAGCTCGTTGGCATGGCTGGTGAGGGGGATCATCACCTCGGGATGGACCGAAATCCCCTCCTTGGAGACCGCACAGGCCGCCTCGAAGATTGCCCGCACCTGCATCCGGGTCAGCTCCGGAATGTGAATGCCCAGCCGCACCCCCCGCATCCCGAGCATGGGGTTGGACTCCCGCAGCCGCTCCACCTGCTTTAAAATAACCTGCTTGTTCCGGATCTCCTCTAAAAGCTCGTCGATCTTCTGCAGGTTGTCCGCATGCTGGAGCCGGATCTTCAGGTCCGAAAGGCTCTGCATCAGCTCCACAAAATCGGGCAGGAACTCGTGCAGGGGCGGATCTATGAGCCGGATCACCACGGGAAGGCCGTCCATGGCCCGGAAAAGCCCCGCGAAATCCTCCCGCTGGAACGGGAGCAGCGCGTTGATGGCCTCTCTCCGGTCAAAGGGAAGGTCGGCCATGATCATCCGCTGGACAAAGGGGAGCCTTTCGGCCTGCAGGAACATATGCTCGGTACGGCAGAGGCCGATGCCCTGGGCCCCGTATTCCCGGGCACGTTCTGCATCTTTGGGATAATCCGCATTTGTCCAGACCCCCAGGGTCCGGAAGGTGTCGGCCCATTTCAAAAGTTGGATGAGCCACTCGTCGTTGATGTCGGGAACGGTGGTGGTCAGCTTCCCCTCATAGACCCGGCCCAAAGTCCCGTCAATGGAGATGGGGTCTCCCTCCTGGATCACCCTGTCCCCCACCCGGATCTCCCGCTTCCCCATGTCCAGCTTGAGCGCGGTGACCCCCACCACGGCCGGCTTTCCGAACTGGCGGGCCACCAGGGCCGCATGGCTCGTGCGCCCCCCCCGGCTGGTGAGAATGCCCCGGGCCGCCAGCATCCCGTGGACATCATCCGGCTTGGTCTCGGGCCTGACCATGATCACATCCTTGCCCTCCTTGGACCAGGCTTCGGCAAGATCGGCATCCATAGCCACGATGCCCACGGCTGCCCCAGGGGAGACATTGAGCCCTGTCGCCAGCAACTGCCCCATCTCCTCTGCCGAATCCACGGACTCGATGCTGAACTGAGGGTGGAGAAAGAAGTCAACATGCTCCGGCTTCACCCGTAGAACCGCCTCCTCTGTGGAGATCATCTCCTCCTGGACCATATCGACCGCGATCCGGACAGCAGCCTGCGCGGTGCGCTTGCCGTCTCTGGTCTGGAGCATCCAGAGTTTGCCCTTCTCGATGGTGAACTCCACATCCTGCATCTCCCGGTAGTGGGTCTCCAGCCGGTTTACGATCGTTTCCAGCTCCTGCCAGGCTTCGGGCATCTCATCGGCCAGTTGGGAGATATCCTTGGTCATCCGGGTGCCGGCCACCACATCCTCGCCCTGGGCATTGGTGAGATAATCCCCCTCGATCCGCTTATCTCCGGTGGAGCCGTTCCGGGTCATGGCCACGCCGGTCGCACAGTCGTTTCCCATATTGCCGAAGACCATGGTGACGACGCTCACCGCGGTTCCCAGATCATGGGCGATCCCGGCCGCGTTCCGGTAATCTGCGGCCCGCTTGCCGTTCCAGCTTTTGAAGACCGCCTCGGTGGCCAGCATCAACTGGATATAGGGGTCCATCGGGAAATCTAGCTTGGTGTGGATCTTGAAAAGGGTCTTGAATCGCTCGGTAATGGCCTTCCAATCCTCGGCCGTCAGCTCCGCGTCGGTCTCCACCCCCTTTTTCTCCCGGGTTCCTTCGATCACCTCTTCGAAGATCTCGTCCGGGACCCCCATCACCACATTGCCGAACATCTGAACCAGGCGCCGGTAGGAATCATACGCGAACCGATCGTCCCCGGTGAGCCGGGAGAGCCCTGCCACGGTCTCGTCATTGAGGCCGATGTTCAACACCGTGTCCATCATCCCGGGCATGGAGAACATTGCCCCGGAGCGGCAGGAGACGAGCAGCGGGTTCTCCGGATTGCCAAAGTTTTTGCCGGTCTGCTCCTCCACCTTCTGCATGGCCGTCTGCTCCTGCTCCCAGAGCCCCTCGGGAAAGATGCTGCCCTCTTCCAGAAACGCGTTGCAGGCCCTTGTGGTGACCGTGAAGCCGGGGGGAACCGGCACACCAATACGCGTCATCTCGAAGAGGTTGGCCCCCTTCCCCCCCAGCAGGGCACGCACCCCCTCCCAGTTCCCCCCTGCATCTTTTTCTGCGGACTCGACCTCCTCAAAAAGATAAACCCATTTTTCTGCCATTCTTATGCCTCATTCATACCCTTAAAATATTTAAAGATGCTTTCTGCTCTTCCTAATCCTGCATGGTAAAAAAAGGCGGACTATTTGTCAATTCGTATGATTTTTCCATACAATTTATTATGGCTTTATCATAATAAAATCCATTTCCCAAAGATCCCCATCTACAGCAAAAATTTAACCTATTGAAATAAAAGTAAATTAAATGAAATTAAAATAATCGTCTCTTTGGCACGCTCTTCGCATTTACAATCATCGACTCGGTTTTGGTCATTTCCATACCTTCTGATGGCTACAAAAAAACTTATCGGCCTTATCAACGTCTTAGAAACCCCCCCCCTCATCTTTTTTTATATCATCAAACCGCTGGAACAAATAAACCGAAACCGAGTCCCTCCTTTTCACAGCCGCGAAAGTACTCCTATTTTAAAAATGTTGTGTCCATGAAACTGACCTCGACGATTCTAACAGCCCTTCTGCTCCTTTTCCTGGCAAAGGCAGGGACCGAGTATCTGGTATGCCGATACCTCTTTGACGTCGGGTTCCCGGAGGGAGATTCCAACTGCCGGCTCTTTCGGCTCACCCTCGATCTCATTCTCATCGGTCTCATTCTTCTTCTGCTGCAATGGATGATCCTGAAGCCCCTGATCCGTTTTCTCAGCCACATCCAGACCATTCGGGAGAGCGGTGAGACCCGGTTCCGATACGCCTCCAGACGGACAGATGAGATCGGAAAGCTGGTGGTCGAGTTCAATCGAATGCTGGACCGGCTCGATCAGCAGCGGGCCGCCTGCCGGGAGAGCGAAGCCTATTATCAGTCGGTTTTGCGGAGCATGAATGACGAAATTGTCATTCTGGATCAAAATTATGACATCGTTTATATGAACCGGGATTTTCTGGCCTCGGCTCGATCGGCTCGAAAGGATGCCATCGGAAAGCCGTGCAAGGAGATCTTCACCTGTTTGAAGGGGCTTTTTGAGGAGCGGGAGGAGATATTGCAAGCAGTCTTCCGATCGGGCCGGTTCCGCAGCATCCGCCATGAATGGACTGAGGAGAACGGCAACAGGGGCTGGAAAGATCTGCTGATCTCCCCGCTCTCTTTGGAGGGCCAGGGGGTCACCCATATCATTATCGCGGCCCGGGACATCACCCATGAGGTGCTGCTGGAAAACCGGCTCCGCCACGCGCAGAAGATGGAGGCCATCGGAACCCTTGCCGGCGGAATCGCGCATGATTTCAACAATATTCTCATGACCATCATGATGAATACGGAATTCGTGCTGAGGAAATGGGAGGGGAGCGACGGAGTCCGGGAGAGTCTGGACCTCTCCCTCCGCGCGGCCTATCGAGCCCGGGATCTGGTGGAGCAGATCCTCACCTTCAGCCGCAAGGAGGAGCAGAAAAAGTGCCCTTTGATCATCGGCCCCATCATCAAAGAATCGATCAAGATGCTGAGGGCATCTCTGCCCGCGACAGTGGAGATTCAACAGAATATCGAGCCGGATACGGGCGCTCTCCTCGGAAATCCTGTCCAGATCCAGCAGGTGCTGATCAATCTCTGCTCCAACGCGGCCTATGCCATGCGCAGGCGGGGCGGGGTGCTTACGGTGGAATTGGCCCGGAGCCGCATTGAAAAGGAGGAGCCATTGGCCCGTCCTCGTCTCGAGCCGGGCCGATATCTCCGGCTGAGGGTGGCCGATACCGGAGAAGGGATCTCTTCGGAGCAGATCGATCAGATCTTCGAGCCTTTCTTCACCACCAAACCCCCGGGGGAGGGAACCGGGATGGGGCTTGCCATGGTCCACAGCCTCATCGAGGGGATGGGCGGGGCTGTCAAGGTGCAAAGCCGGATCGATCAGGGCTCCCGTTTCGATCTCTATTTCCCGGAACATGAGGGGAGCCTTTCCGAAGCCGAATCCGAGATCTCCCATAATGCCCCCCGTGGAGAAGGCCGGATTCTGGTTATCGATGACGAGGCCCCCGTTGTCCGGATCATCGGCAAATTATTGACCGAGAGCGGCTACACTGTGACCGGGGAGACCGATGGGCTTGCCGCGCTCAACCGTTTCCGAAAGAATCCTGACAGCTTCGATCTCGTGGTCACGGATCAGACCATGCCCGGGGCCACCGGCATCGAGTTGAGCCGGGAGATGCTCGCGCTCCGCCCGGATCTGCCCATCGTCCTCTGCACCGGATTCAGCGAGATCATCAGCCGGGAGGATGCCCTCCGCCAGGGGGTTCGGGAGTTTGTCATGAAGCCTGTCACCTCTTCTAACCTCACCGAAATCATCTATCGAATCCTCGCTGAAAAATAGCGCTTTTCAATTTCTTTTAAATCTGCTATCCTCCTCTCTCAGAATTCCCTCGGACTTATGTTTGCGGATCGTTTCTGCTTCCCGCGTGAAGCGGTGCTTCCGAAGCCGGATATTTCTGACGGCCATCGATCCGATTCAGGCCGATTCTGTCCGATTCGGCCTGAATCCTCCATTGTCCGACGGATCGCTTTCGATCAATATTGGAAAAGAGATGACGCAATGGCACGACTGCTTGTGATCGATGACGATCGGATGATTTGCGACACCATGAACCGGATTTTTTCGGACATGGAACATGAGGTGAACCTTGCTTACTGCCTGAAAGAAGGGCTGGAGAAGGCCAACCAGAACCCCTATGACGTGGTCTTTTTAGATGTTCGCCTGCCGGACGGGGATGGTCTCAGCCATATCGGGGATATCCAGTCCGCACCCTCCCTGCCCGAGGTGGTGATCATCACCGGATTTGCCGACGCTGACGGTGCGGAGATCGCCATCAAGAACAATGCCTGGGACTATATCCGGAAGCCGGCCTCCATCGATGCCATAAGCATGACCCTGAAACGGGCCCTGGATTACCGGCGGGAGAAGCTGGCCAACCGGCCCCAGACCCGAATCCATCGGGAGAATATCATCGGCGAGAGCCCCAAGATCGAGGAGTGCCTGGAGCTGGTGGGCCGGGCGGCCCGGAGCCAGGCCAACATCCTGATTACCGGAGAGACCGGAACCGGAAAGGAACTCTTTGCCAGGGCCATTCACAACAACAGCAGCCGTTCGGAGAAGAATTTCGTGGTCGTGGACTGCGGTTCTCTGCCGGAGACTCTGATGGAGAGCATCCTCTTTGGCCATGCCAAAGGGGCATTCACGGGCGCGGACAAGGCCACCGATGGGCTGGTAAAACATGCGGACGGCGGGACCCTGTTCTTTGACGAGATAGGGGAGTTGACCTTATCTGCGCAGAAATCCCTGCTTAGGGTGCTCCAGGAGAAGCGGTTTCATCCGGTGGGCTCCACAAAGGAGATCGAGAGCGATTTCCGGCTGGTCGCGGCCACCAACCGGGATCTGGAGGAGATGGTGCTGCGGAAACGGTTTCGGGATGATCTGCTCTTCCGGCTCCGCTCCATCACTCTGGAGCTGCCCCCCCTGCGGGATCGAGCCGAGGATGTCCGCCCCCTGACCGAGCATTATATCGGACACCTTTGCAGTTCCCAGGGAATGGAAATGAAGGATTTTTCACCGGAATTCTGCGAGGAACTCTGCGCATACCGGTGGCCCGGCAACGTGCGGGAGCTTTTCAGCGCGCTGGAATGGGTGATGGCTCAATCCCTTTATGAGCCGGTACTCTATCCAAAGCACCTCCCCCCACAGATCCGGATCGAGGTGGCCCGGGCCGTCTTTGGAGAGCCTGCCCAGAACAGGGAATCGGAGCATTCGGCCTCGGGAAACGGCGGAGATCCGATTCCCTTAAACACTCTTGCCGTAAATACGCTCGATGGCGCGCTGCTGCCCTGGAAAAAATTCCGCAGAAAGCTTCTGGATCAGGAGGAGCAGCGATACCTCAGGGCTCTGATAGAGAAGAGCGACGGGGACATCAAGGCCGCGGCCGTGATTTCAGGACTCTCCCGGCCCCGGCTCTATGAACTTCTTCGAAAGCATGGGCTCCAGGGCCGCTGATCCCTTCACCGCTTGCAGGCCGATTTCAGGCGGTCCCAGGGTATCCACCCCAGAACCTTGCAGAGCAGGAGATCGGCCTTGTCCATTATTCTGGCTATGGTGATGGAGCGGGAGGAGATGATGGCCAGCCCCGGAATCCCGAAGATGATCCCCGGCATCCCCGGTGAAAACCCGCCCAGAATGCCCAGCAGCACCAGGAAAACCCCCAGGATCGTCAGGCCGTGGTATTTCCACGGGGGTGTCTGGTCCTTTTTCTCGTGCCGGCGCTTGTACTGGTCTTTAAACCGCTGCCCTGCCGGAAGATCGCTCATCTGAGCATAGGTCTTTTTTAAACGGTCTCTTATTTGTGCCATGCTTCCTTCCTTATTTCTTCAATACTGTATAGTATTTCACGATCTCCTTATGGTATCATTCCCAACCTGGATTGGCCTCCCTGATGAATATCAGACTATCCAATCGGACAGGTATGTGTAAATAGGGTTTATCCTGTAATTAACGAAAATGAGTAGGTTAATCTTGCGGGAATGGCTATGCATAACCGTTTGATTTTAACCGTTTTCCCATTGAAATGAACCAGTGACTTTTGGATCGATGGCGGATCAATTCAGTTCGTGAGTAAAAACCCCTCCTTTTTTCGCCATCCCATCCGCCAGCTCGATCACCCGCCGATGGTGAGTAAAAAGCAGCACTTGCGTCCGCCCCGCAAAATCCGCGAGTACTTTCAGGCATACCTCTGTACGCCGATCGTCAAAACCGATGAGGATATCATCGACCACAAAGGGCATCGGCTCTCCCCGGCCCAGATGCTGTTCCAGGGTGGAGAGGCGAAGCGACAGGTAGAGCTGATCCCGGGTTCCCTCGCTCATTCCCTCCACCGGCACTTCCGCATCATTGGGCCGAACCCCGAGCAGGATCGGCTTGCCGCCGTTGTCCAGCTCATCCCGAAGGCCAGTGTATGAGCCGAGGGTGAGTTGGGAAAAGAGTTCCCCGGCTCTTGCCAGAACCGGGGCCTGGTTCTTCTTCCGATACGCCTCGATCTGCTGTTCGAGGATCAGCGCCGCGATCTGCAGGCGGAGATACTGTTCGGCCCCGGAAAGCATGGCCGCGAGGTGCTCTTCAGCCTCCTCAGACGCGTTTGCCGCATCCGCGCTGCCGTCCTTGGCATTGATCTCGTATTGAAGGGCCTGGCGCTGGTCCCGCAGCTCATCCCGGTTCGCCTTCAGCTCTTTCAGCTCCAGGGAGACCCGCTCCAGCTCCGCGTCGATGGCATCGGCCTCGCACTCTTGGGCCTCTTTCTCCAATGCTTCGACCCCCAGACCATCCCCGCTGCGGGTGAGTTCCTGCGCCAGGGCATCGAGTCTTTTTTCCAGCTCCCGTCTCTTTCCGGACCGCTCCCCGGCAGGCTCCAATGCCTCATCCGTTTCGACGCCCGCCTGCTCCCGCAGCCCAGCGAGCTGTTCCCGCCCATTCCGGATAGTGATGCCCGCGGTTTCGATCTCTTCGGCCACCTCTTTTTGCTGGCTTTCGATTTTTTTGAGGCTTGCCCGGGCTTCCCGGGCCTCGTTCAGATCCCGGTGAAGCTGCGCCGCGATGGTGCCTGCCTGCATCCCCTCTATTTTCAAGCCGATGGTGTCGGCAAAACCGAACACCCGGTCTTCGAATTCCTCTTGAACCCGATCCATCCCGTAAATCCGCCTTCGCAATTCTTCGGATCTGTCAAATTTGTCGAAAAAGCTCACGAGCCGGTCAAAGGTCTCTGTCGCGTGTTCGGGATGCACATCCGGATGGAGTCCCAATCCGTCGATAGCCTGAGCCCATTCTGTTTTCCAGTAGGAGCGATCGCTCTCGATGGCGTTCAGCTCCTCCCGCATTCGTTTAATGCGGATCTCTGCATCCCCCAATGAATGCGCCAACCGGCGCTTCTCCTCGAGCGCGGCCTCCTCCGCCTCGACCCGCTGTTCACAAAGGCTGATCATCCCCTCGAGGTGCATTTTCCCGGTGTCGATGGCATTGTCGAACTTTGCGATCTGCAGAGAGACCGCCTCCTTCCGGGCTTCATATTCCAGGGCCAGTTTTTCCGCGTCCCCCGCGGCTTTTTTTGCGGCCTGAACATTTGCCAGAAGCTTTTCTGCCCTTAAAAGCCACTGCTTCATCTCCCGCGGCATCCCAGGCTCGATTCCGATGGGCGACCAGATTTCCTTCCATTCCTTTTGACAGATTCTTTCTTCCTCTTTGGCCATTTGCGCTTCTTTTTCGATCTCTTCCATGCGGGTTTTCAGGTCTTGGATCCGGGTCTCCAGATCGGCCCGCTTCACCACCTGATCCGCGTCCAGCCGGAGCCGGTCCGACACATGGTCTGCGGCATCGACGCTCTTTTCATACCGCGCAACGAGATCGCCCTCCGGTGCAGATGTACCGATCTCTTTCTCCGCATCGGTCTGGTCTATATCCTGATCGATATCCGGGTCTATATTCTGGTCGATATACCGGCCCTTGATCAGGGACCACCCCCCATCCCGAACCCTTCGGGCCGCTTCCAGCTCCGCGACCGTGGGCACATCGCTTTTCAGCAGCAGCGCCTTCAAATCCTGCTCGGCCCCTTTCCGCTCCCGGCCCGTCTCCTTGCGCCTGCGGCCATAATCCCGGATGCTTTCATTGATTTCGTCGAATCTTTTCTCAAACCCATCCAGGGTTTCAGACACGGGCATGGGGATGTTTAAAAGTGCTTCGATGGTTCCGGAAAACCGGCCCAGCCGGGCAAGCTCGTTCTCGCAGGCCGATTTGCCGTCCGCGGCCTGTTTCCGGGCATCGGACAAGCGCTGCTGGAGATCTCCGGCCTTGCGCGCGGCCGCGATCGAGGCCTTCAGCTCGCCCATGTCCGGATCCGACGGAGAGGATGTCTGGTCCAGTTTCTTTGCAATCCCCTTCCGCTCGTTCTCTGCATCCTGCAGGGTCGCCTCGGCCTTTTCCACCTTCTGGTTCAAAAGGTCATGCTTCTTTGCCAGGCCCGAGATCCACTTCTTCTTGTTGAGAAGCCCGCGCAGTCCTTCTGCCTCATCCAGAGCAAGATCGGGACGCACCGCCTTCAACAGGGTCTCGGCCTCGTTCCGCAGCAGACGCCGCTTTCCATCCTGCATGGGCCGATCCCTGACCGTTTTTTCCACGGCCCCCAGCTCCTTCTGAATGGCCAGGATCGCCTCCTCGTTCTCGAAGAGTTCACCCCGGACGTTCAATGATTCGGCTTCCGCGTTCAGGCGGGAAAGCCGGGCCTCGGCCTTCTCTCGGTTTTCCGCTGCGGTTTGAAGATTATGGAGCGCGATCCTCCGCTTTTCGTCGAAGTCCTCCGGCAGCAGCAGCACCTGGCCCAGGGCTTCCATCTGCCCCATCACTGCACGGCGCTCCGCCAGAGGCCCCATCACCCGCTTGAGCCGTTCCAGACGGCTTTCCTCCCGGCTCTTTCCGTTGATTTTTTCATCTATCTCTCTGACGGCAAAGTCGATCTCTTTGAAATCCTTCTGCAGCCGCTTCCATTCCCGAACCGGAAGGGTCGCCTCCCTGATGCGCTTTTGGGCATCTTTGTAGCTCGATATGGCCTGGTTTACCGGTTTTTTGGAGGCCCGGGGCTTGAAAAGTTCTTCCGCACCGCTCTGCAGCTCGGCCAGCAATTCCCGCAGGCTCGCGGTGGCCCCCACGGCCGCACTGAAGAGGGCCTGTCCAAGATCTCCGGACTGGTTCAGCAGCTCCTCTCCGCCCGCGATCAGTCTGCCGTAGTCGATGCCGTACAGCTTCGTAAAGAGGGTCTCGTCGATGCCGCCCGGCAGAAACGGCAGCAGAACCGCATCCTCCAGGGCATCCTCCGTACCCGGTTGAAGAAGGGTATCCTTCCGCCCCTTTCGGCGCATGAACTCGAGGGTCTTGCCGTCCGAAAGCCGGAGCTTTCCCCCGATCCGAAGCTGGGGATTGTCGTGCAGGTGATTGTCCGCGGTCCGCTCCGGAATGCCGAAGAGCAATGCGATGAGCGCTCTCAGTGAGGTACTCTTCCCGGCTTCGTTGTCCCCGTAGATCAGGTGCAGCCCTGAATCACCTTCTGAAAGATCCAGGGACTTGTCGGTGAAAGGGCCGAAGGCCGCAAGATCGAGCCGGTCGATTCTCATCCTTCACCTCCCAGGGTCAGCAGCCGTCCGATCAGCATCTGTTTGGCCTCCTGGACCAGCCGGGCCGCGGTTTCGGGTTCATCGAGATTAAGCACTGAATCCGGGCCGAATGTTTCGGGCGGGATTTTGCTCCTGAGATCCGCGATCACATCTTCAAGCCCCTCGATCTCATCTGGATTTTCCGGGATGTCCAGGATCTCCCGGAGCAGCCTTCCGAATGCGCTCTCCTCGGACAGGGTCGCATCCAGATTCATCTTTCCGACTGTCCTGTTCTCCACCCGTTCGATCCAGAGATCCTCCCCAGCGATCTCCGCGCCCAGGGCCTTGACCTGCTGCTCGAACCGCTCCGGATAGGCCGCGAGTTCATCGGAGATCGCGGTTGCGCCCTCGAAACGGATGCGCATGGCAATGGGGCGGCCATCTGCAGCCTTCCGCTCATTTTCGATGGCCTTCCGTGTCCGTTCCAGAACCCCTCTCATTTTCCGCACATCTGTCAGGTCAACCAGACAGCGGGACCAATGCAGGACATGCAGCGGGAACTCCTCCACTTCGCTGACATTCCCGTCCTCCACTGTGACGAGCAGGCATCCCTTGGCCCCGGTCTCCCGGATATGGCGGCCCTGGATGCATCCGGGAAAGACGATCCAGGGGGCTTTGGAGACGAACTCCCGCGTGTGGATATGTCCCAATGCCCAGTACTGGTAGCCCCGGGAGCGGAGATCATCCGTTGAACAGGGGGCATAGTCCGCATGGCCCTCCCGGCCGTCGAGGCTGGTATGTAGAAGGCCGATGTTGAACATTCCCTTTTGGGCCGGCGCGAAGCCGGCTGCAAGGTTCTCCTCCACATGCTGGGTTCCGAAGCTCCGGCCGTGGATCACAACCCCAAGATCCTCCCGTTTGATCGTCTCGACCTTCCGGGAAGACATCATCTTCATGTTGGCGGGGCTGTCCAGTGCCCGGGTCATGTTGTTTGCCGCGTCATGGTTTCCCGCGACCGTGAAGACCGCTATGCCGTGCCGATCCAGCCTGCCCATCTGCCGGCTGAAAAAGATGCCGGTGCTGTAGTCCTTCCAGTCTCCGTCATAGAGATCTCCGGCCAGCAGGACGAACGCGACCTTCTCCTCGATAGCCAGCTCCACGAGGTTTTCAAAGGCTCTGCGGCAGGCGTTGCGGATGGCCTGGGCCGGCGCGGATTCATAGCGGGAAAGGCCCCGAAGCGGGCTGTCCAGGTGAACGTCTGCTGCGTGGATGAATTTGAACGATTTGAACATTTGAACATGGACTCCTCGATCTGTTATTGGGCTGAGATCAGCGCTCATCATCTGCTGCATACAGCGCTTTCTCATCTGTTTCGATATTCAAGGCTTGGGTGAAAAAGACTTTTATTTTACAAAGTATAAGGATATTTCACAATCCCAGGTTTCTGTCAAGCTTCAAAGCCCGGCGCGCCCCTGCTTTCGGATGCAGCGGAAATCATCCCCATCCTTTCGTCCCAAGGTTTCTTGACTTCACCGTCATTTATCGTATGATGAGCCATTGGTGCTGAGATGGCCATGTTTTTTGTCCGGACATCATTATTTTTAGGGGGAGGTCTGATTTGGCCCAGCTCGAACACATGGAAGCCATTGAAAAACGGCTCTGGAATGCCGCAGACACTCTGCGGGCCAATTCCAATTACGCGAGCAACGAGTATTTCCTGCCGGTGATGGGGCTGATTTTCCTGCGCCATGCCTACAGCCGTTTTCTGGCTGTAAAAGATGATATCGAAGCGGGGCTGCCCAGACGCGGGGGGAAGACCCGGGCTCTGAGCAAGGAGGACTTTTCGGAGAAGGGCGCGATCTTTTTGAAGCCCGAGGCCCAATTCGATTATCTGGTGGGGCTGAAGGACGAGGCGGATCGGGCAGAGGCCATCATCGGCGCGATGGTCTCCATTGAATCGGATTATGAGAGTCTGCGGGATGTTCTGCCCAAGAACGAGTACAAGGAGCTGGACAACGATGTGCTGAAGGATCTGCTGAACGCGCTCGATCCGGATGAACTCAAAAGCGTTTCCGGCGATGTGTTCGGCCGGATCTACGAGTATTTTCTCACCCAGTTTGCAGATCAGAAGGCCCATGACGGGGGAGAGTTCTTCACGCCGGTCTCATTGGTTTCGCTGATTGCCAATGTGCTGAAGCCCGAGCGGGGCACGGTGCTGGACCCGGCCTGCGGCTCCGGGGGGATGTTCGTCCAGAGTGCGCGGTTTCTGACGCGGCGCCAGGAGAATCCTGCGGAGAAGCTCACCTTCTACGGTCTGGAGAAGAATGCCACGACGATCCGCCTGGCCAAGATGAACCTTGCGGTTCACGGGCTGGAGGGGAATATCCAAAAGGCCATCACCTACTATGAAGATCCCCACGGGATGGCCGGCAGAGCCGATTTCGTGATGGCCAATCCGCCCTTCAACGTGGATGAGATCGACTCGGAGAAGATCAAGACCGATCCGCGTCTGCCCTTCGGGCTGCCCGGGGTGAACAAGAAGAAGAAGGTCTCCAACGGGAATTACGTCTGGATCAGCTATTTCTACGGGTATCTGAACGAGGGGGGCCGCGGGGGCTTCGTGATGTCTTCCCAGGCATCGAGTGCGGGGCGGGATGAGGCAAAGGTGCGTAGGGAGATCATCGAAACCGGGGATGTGGACATCATGATCGCGATCCGGTCCAACTTCTTCTATACCCGCACCGTTCCCTGCGAGCTTTGGTTCTTCAACCGGAACAAGCCCGAGGCGCACCGGGACAAGGTGCTGATGATCGACGCGAGGAACATCTACCGGAAGGTGACGCGGAAGATCTACGACTTCAGCCCGGAGCAGGAGCAGAACCTGCTGGCGATCGTCCGGCTCTATCGGGGGGAGCCGGAGCCGTATCTGGCGCTGGTGGCTGAATACTGCCGAAAGGTGCTGGATGAAGGGGAGGGGTGCTTTGGGGGAGTGAACGATAAGGGGGAGGAGATCGCGCCGCTGCCGGATTTTGTCGGTGCTGTGGAGAAGGTTCGAGAGGTGCTGGGGCCCTTTTTGAAGACGCTTTCGAAAAAGGGGGCGCATGTGGATGCGCTGAAGGCGCTGGATGATGCCCTTGGGGGCTTCAAATCCGATGTGGAAGGCTTTCGGAAGTCTCTGGATGAACAGCAGCGGGAATGGAAGCGGCAGAAGAAGGGCAACGGGGCGCTCAAAAAGGCGGTGGAGCGTCTTGTACCTTTGACGGAATCGGCCTGGGAGCTGGTCAAGGGGGCCGATCTGCTGTACAAGATGGTCTGCCGGCTGATCGAGATCTGCGACAAGGATTGTGATGCGCGGAAGAATGGAGCCTGGGCCAACCGGGAGATCGCCGGGGGACGGAAGGCTGCGGATGAAGCCCGGGGGCTGGCGGTGGAGGAGCTGAAGCAGGTGCGCTATTTCCGGCGGCAGGCCCGCTGGCTGACGGAGCGGTTTCCCGAGGCGAAATTGCGGGATGTGGAGGGCCTGGTCAAATTGGTGGATCTCGGGGAGATCGAGGCCAATGACTGGAGCCTGACGCCGGGGCGGTATGTGGGAGTTGCGCCGGAAGAGGCGGATGAGGATTTTGATTTCG
>JAABSZ010000008.1:0-47893 GCA_011390135.1 Desulfobacteraceae bacterium
TATTCCTTTATTTAAACTATTTTCCTCTGCTTACAAAAAATGAGAAACGAATCCGAAAAACCCCGAAAAATGTAACCTAAGTGACAAAATATGGTAGAAACCATAGATGTCTAAAATTATTTTATACCATCCTTGATCGCCGTAACATCGATCTCAAATTTTTTTACACGATGCCAGAGGCTCCTTTTGGAAATCCCCAGAAGTTCGGCAGCCTTCACCTGAACACCTCCGGCTCTGGCCAATGTATCGATAATGATCTCCTTTTCCAATTCTTTTATATGATCATCCAGAGACCAGTTTTCATTCATCTCCACCACTTTGGTTTTAGAAATCTTTCTTCTGGTCTGTACGATCATTGGGGGAAGATGGTTCGGCTCGATCTTCTCCTTTGTCAAAATTGTGGCCGACTCAACGGCATTTTGAAGCTCCCGGACATTCCCGGGCCAATCATAATCGATCATATACTGCATGGCCTCGTCCGAAACAGCATTCTCTCTGCCAAGCTCCTTGATAAAAAAGCGAACCATCTCCTGTATATCCTCCTTCCGTTCCCGCAGCGGCGGCATATGAAGGGGAAAGACATTGAGCCGGAAATAGAGATCCTGCCGAAACTCTCCGGCCTCCACCATATTGGCCAGATTCTTGTTGGTTGCCGCAATAAACCGTACATCTACCTCTATGAGCTGATTCCCGCCGACCCGCTCGAAACAGGAATCCTGAATGACCCGGAGCACCTTTGCCTGGGTCTCCAAAGGCATATCCCCGATCTCATCCAAAAAGATCGTGCCGTGGTTGGCCACTTCGAATTTTCCGATCTTTCGAGAAGTTGCACCGGTAAATGCACCTTTTTCATGGCCGAAGAGTTCGCTTTCCAGAAGCCCCGCTGGAATCGCCGCACAGTTGATGGCCACAAATGGCTTACCCTTCCGCAGGCTGTGATTGTATATGCCCTTTGTGATGACCTCTTTCCCTGTCCCGGTCTCTCCAAGGATCAGCACCGTCGAATCGGTCGGCGCAACTTTCATCACCTGATTGAAAATCCCCCGCATGGGTCTGCTCTGGCCGATGATCTCGGGAAAGAGTTCCCGGGATTCCACCTGCCCCAGAAGCTCCGTCACATGGTTGATCACCTCGGCAAACCGCTCCATGTCATCCTTCTTCTCTTTTACAGGCGCTTCACCGGTCTCCTCTTTTATCATCCTCAGCTTTTCGGTCTTTTTGGCCAGTTCCCGCATCGGTTTGAGCATCATATTGACGATCAGCAGACCCGAGATCGCACTGAAGATCACGATCAAAAGACTCCAGGAGGTGACGGGCCAGAAGGGATCGAGCCCCCGCACCAGTTGATACCGGGTGAGCTGATAGGAAACGACCGCAGACAGCACTGCAATACCGGCAAAAATAAAGGGGATGGTGATATAGAGACTGATGTAAAACCGAAAATTTTTCATGAGTTGTCCCCTATCTCACGGTTTTTGCAATATCCCACATGGGCAGAAAGATCGCCAGGGCAAAAAAACCGACAATGACCGCCAGGCAGATGGTCAGAAAAGGGCCGATGCCTTCAGACAGCCTTTTGGTCGCATACTCCACCTCTGTATCATAATGGTTGGAGATCTCCCGGAGCATCTCGCCCAGATTGCCCGAAGCCTCGCCGATCGCGACCATATTGACCACCATAGGGGTAAAATAGCGGGCCTTTTTCAACGGGCCCGAAATCCCCCCTCCCTCTTCGATCCGCTGGCGGATTTTGTCGAACTCCTTTGCGATCGCGGCATTGCCGATGGTATTGGAGAGAATCCGCATGGTGTTGAGAATCGGAACACCGCTGAAATGAAGAATGGAAAAGATGCTGGCAAAACGGGACATGGACGCTTTTCTGATCAACTGACCGATCAGCGGAACCTTCATCAGAAAGACATCCCGATAATACCGGCCAAGTTCTACGCCGATATAGAAATAGATAAAGGCCGCCAGCCCCGCTGCCCCCAAGAGCAGAAAATGCCAGTACAAAAAGACCCATTCGTACATCACCAGACAGATCTGGGTCGGAAGGGGAAGCGCGATATTGGCATTCCTGAAGATGACAGCAAACTTGGGAATGACATAGGTTAGCAGGACAAAGAAGGCCACCACCAGAAACAACAAAACGATGATCGGGTACTGGAGGGCAGCCTTTACATCCGATTTCACCTTGTATTCATGCTCGAGAATATAGCTCAATCGCGCCATGACCTCTCCCAACTGGCCACTGGTCTCCCCTGCCTGTATCATGCTGCAGTAGAGAGGGGAAAAGACCTTAGGATGTCTGGAAAAGGCTTCGAAAAGCCGATGTCCCTCATGGACATCCTTGAACATCCGGGCGATAATCCGGCTCAGCCGGGGATTCTCCACCTGATTTTCCAGGATCTGCAGCAGCAGCCGGATATTGACCCCGGCTCTGATCATGGTTCCGAACTGCTTTGTAAAGAGGACGAGATCCGGGGCAGAGATCCGCCCCACCCCCAACCAGAATGGGACTGAAAGAGAAGGAAAGAACCTGCTCTTTTCCTTTATTATCCGAATCGGTGTATATCCCTTTGAAATAAGGATCTGTTTGGCCATATCTGGGGATTCGGCCTCGATGGATTCGGTTACGATCGATCCGGAAGAATTGGTGGCCTCACAGGAAAAAATCGGCATATCCTTAAATAATTATAGCTGTACTCCGGTTAGATTAATACGGCCGATGCGGCCTCGTCAAAGCTTGTGATTCCCTCAATGATTTTTTCCGCGCCGTTCTCCTTCAGGGTTGTCATTTTACCCGACCTTATTGCCGAGCGTCCAATCAACTGCGCTGAAGCTCGATCCACGATCATCTCCTGAATCGTCTCATCCACCACCATCACTTCAAAAACACCTGTCCTCCCCCGATATCCGGTATTGAGGCAATTGAAACAGCCTTTGGCTCCCATGTAATTGGTCTGGGGCAGATTCTCTTCGATTCCCCAGTATCCCAAAGCCGACAAGGGGGGCGTAAAGGGCTCTTTACAATATGGGCAGAGTTTGCGGATCAGCCTCTGGGCAATGGAAACGATGAGTGTGGAGGAGATCAGAAAAGGGTCCACATTCATGTCCATCAGCCGGGTGACCGCGCCGGCCGCGTTGTTCGTGTGGAGGGTACTCAACATCCGGTGGCCCGTGAGCGCGGATTGGACAGCCACACCTGCGGTCTCCGCATCCCGGATCTCGCCCACCATGATCACATCCGGGTCCTGGCGCAGGATTGAGCGCACTCCCCGGGCGAAGTTCATCCCGGCCTTTTCATTCAACTGGATCTGCCGGATATTGTCGATCCGGTATTCAACCGGATCTTCAAGGGTGATGATGTTGATGTCGGGTTTATTGATCCGCTTCAGGATGGAATACAAAGTCGTGGTCTTTCCGCTTCCGGTGGGGCCCGTACTCAGAATCATTCCATAGGGCTTGACAATCAACGATTCGATCTTCTCCCGGTCATGATCCCGAATGCCGAGGAAATCGAGATCATAGATCTCTCCTTTGGTCTCCAGCAGGCGGAGCACCATATTTTCGCCGTACACTGTCGGAATACTCGATACCCGGACATTGATCTCCTTGTTGTCCATCCTGAAAGTAAACCGGCCATCCTGGGGAATCCGGGATGTGGAGATATCCATATTGCTCAGGATCTTGATCCGGGAGACAATGGGCAGCCCCATATTTTTTGGAGCGGTCCGGTGATGGTGGAGCCTTCCATCCATGCGAAAGCGGATCTGTACCGAAGTCTTCTCAGGATTGATATGGATGTCGCTTGAGTTCTCACGTATGGCCTGCTGCAGGACAGTATTGACCAGACGCACCACAGGCGCCTCCTCAGCCAGGTTCTGGATCGAAGTGACATCGAGATCCTCTTCTGCGGATAAGAATTCTCCTTCTTCATCTGTCGTATGAAACTGCGGCTCATCAAAATGTTCGACGGTATCATCGAACTCCGAGCCGATATTCGAGCCGTATATGTTGGTCAAGAGAGCATTCAGTTCCCGCTCCGTAGAGATCAGCGTCTCCACTTCCGCGCCGGTGATTCGTTCCACAGCATCCGCGGTTTCCGTATCCATGGGATCACTCATGACAATGGTCAACAGATGACCGCTTCGATAGAGGGGAACCACATTATGCTTGTTGGCAAATTCGGCGGACAGAATCGAGGAAAGATCTCCCTGGAAATAATGTCGATCCGGACGATACCGTTCGAGATTGAGCTGCTTGCAAATCATATTGACGATCTGCGCCTCATTGATATCCCCCTCCTGAACAAGGTATTTCCCGAGCTTTATCTTCTCCTTCTTCTGATGGTCCAGCGCCAGGTTCAACTGTTCCTGGGTCAGAAGGCCGGCTTCCTTCAGCATCTCTCCCAACTGCTTCTTCAAGATATTGAACTCCTTTGGCATCTCATTCCAGAAGATGGTCCATGTCTGCAAACCAGAAAATCTTTTCCCCTTTGGGAGAAAATATTTTCATGCCGGAGACCTGCCTCTCACTGATCCAATCCAGCGCGGATGCTCTATCCGAAAACCCCTGATCCGCAATGAGTGAAAACCGAAGACCCTCTTCTTCACACCAGTAGGAAAGAAGACCCGCGGAAAGGTTTTGATCGGGTCTGCGGATTCGATTGTAGATCTTTTCCAGATCTTTTCCGGAGTCGATCTCGACCAGTATCCGTTTTTGCCCCTCAGCTTCCGGTTCGGGAAAGGAGATCGCCGGAAAGATGATCCGGTCTCCGATAGAGAGCCGATGGGGGTTTGAAATCTGCGGATTCGCTCCATGCACCGCGGCCAGGATATCGGGCCTCATGGTTCCGTAGATCTGCCGGACCAGCTCCCCCATTGTCTCTCTGGATCGGACAGATATCTCCCCCAGCGTCTTAGGCATCTGGCTCTCTATTGTAGCAATCCCGGTATGGATCGTTCTGTTGTTCGGCGCCAAAAGCTTCTGATAGTTTCCTCCCGCAATCAAAACACCGGCCAGGGAAACAAAACAGAAAAGGAGCGTCACCCAGAGAAGTCTTTCTCCTTTTCTTCGACGATACCCACCTGCACCGCGCCGTGCGCAGGAGAGAACCAGGGCCCGAGTCACCTTGGAACGATTCTGGACAATCATGGAAAGCAGGCAATGGTGGCAGAGATGAATAATCCTTCTCGGATACCCTCCTGTAATCCGATAGATCGTCCAGATCCCCGGCAAAGAGAAAACCGGAAGCCCCAGCCCCTGTCCGTCAGAGGCTGCCCTTTCCAGCCGGTAACGAATCATCATCCGGGTATCGGTAAAGCTCAATGGCCCCAGCCGGAAGAGGAGATTGATCCGATCCGTGAAGTTGGGAAAGGCGGCCATCGAGACTTCAAACTCCGGTTGTGCAAAGATAACGATCTGGAGCAGCTTGTGTTCATTGGTCTCATAGTTGAGCAGCTCCCGGAGAATCTCGGCACATAAGGGGGGCATCTTCTGCCCTTCATCGATGATAAGAACAAGGGTCTTTTTCTTTTCGGCTCCCTGAAGAAACAGATGGTGCTGGATCGATTCCTTCAGCGCAGGAACCGTCATCTTTTCATCCGTTGAAAGATCCAAAAGGCCGAAGGTCTCCCCAAGGAACCTCCAGAAGAGATCGGGGGTTTCAAATGAAGGATCTAAAATCAGATGGGTATGCACATCCGGCTCTTCGGCAAACCGCCCTATGAGCCGGCGGCAGAGGGTGGTCTTACCGGTTCCGATATCTCCGATAACCACATTGAGCCCCCTTCGGAGGCGCAGTGCGATCTCCAACTGCTGCAGACAGGCCAGGTGCTGTCGGGAACGGAAAAAGACCTCCGGGTCCGGGGAATTGGAGAAGGGCTCTTTCTTCAGATCGAGGAGGGTAAAGTAATCCATGACCTCACCTGGGGCCTTCCGGAGCGTGATTTGCCAGGATATGGGGGGTGATAAAGATCAGGATCTCTTCCATATTGGCGCTTTTGGTCTTTCCGCGAAAAAGATATCCCAGATAAGGGATATCCTTGAGCAGAGGGACCCCGGTTACATTGTCGTTGGTGGTCTCTTTGCTCAGTCCGCCGATCACCGCGGTCTGTCCGTCAAAGAGGATGACGCTGGTTTTGGCCATCTTGGTGATGATCGTCGGCTTCCCCTCAACGGAATTTCCGAAATCGAGTTCGTCCTTGCGGGTTTCGATCTCCAGCTTCAGGGTCTTCTCATCGATTGTATGGGGGATGATTTTTAGGCTTAAGACCGCACTTTTGAACTCCACATTGACATCATCATCCTCCACGGTCTGATAGGGAACCTCCCGGCCGCTTTCGATCATGGCCTCCTGATTGTCCGTGGTGGTGATGGAGGGGCTGGAAAGGATGTTGAGCTTCCCCTCCCGCTGGAGCGCGGAGAGTTGAACCGTCAGCAGATAATCCCCGAGCTTCTGCGCGATATAGCCAAGGTTGAGCCCCGCGCCCGACGCGACCATATCGGGATTGACGATCATTCCGGAGCCGGGGTCAACCGGCGTTGTGAGGGAGGGTTCCTGCCCCCCCCTGCTTTCACTGTTGATGCCGGGGGTGATCCAGTAATTCCGATCCCCTCGATACAACCCGCCCCACCTAACCCCCAACTGCCGGGCCGTGTCCTTGTTGGCCTCGACGATGTGCGCCTCGATCAGAATCTGACGAGTGGGCAGATCCAGAAGATCCACAAGGGTTTCGATCGTTTCCAGATCCCGCTGGGTTCCCTGTACGATCAGGGAACGGGTATGATCATCCACAGTGATGCCTCCCCGGGACCCCTTCTCATTTTTGCTTAAAAAGGGTTGAAGATTTTGCTTCAGACGCACCGCATCGGAGTAACGAATGGGAATCACGCGGGTATAGAGAGGCTCTGCCTCCTCGATTTTCCGCTGCTTATCCGCGAGTTGAAGCTCTTTTTCCAGATCTTCTGCCGTAATGACCCTCAGAATATCCCCATCCCAGAGATAGGTGAGCCCGTATGTGTGAAGGATCGCGCTGAAGACCCGGTTCCAAGGGGCCGATTGGATATTGATGTTGGCCTCCCCCCGGACGCTCTGGCTGATCATCATGTTCAATCCGACCATTTTTGACAATGCCCGAAGCAGAACCGGAATCGAGACATTGTGCATCTTCAGGGAAATCCTCTCATCCGGAAGGGGACGATCCGATGTCAATGCCTCCTGAACCGCTTCGGCCGACCGCGGTAAGGGGACGGTGATATCCACAGCCGATTCGGTCTTTTCTTCTAAGACAGAGGCTGGCTGAGGCTTTTGGACCGCTGGAGGAGAAGCGTCAGAGGCTTTGAGAGACTTTTCTGCCAGAGCCCGCCATTCATCGAAAAAGGGGTTTTGCTGCGCGGGATTCTTTTTTGGAGCGCAGGCAAAGAGGAGCAGCAGAGAAGTTGTGATCCCAAGAATCATGATCCATCGGATGGGCCCGTGCCATTTCAATCGATATTCCCTATTCCCCATTGCCGGCTCCCGGCTGCTGCCCCGATCTTTCCCTTCCGATAGTAATAAAGTTCTCCTTTGGATCCTCAACCGTTTCGATGGAGATGGGAAACAGTGCCCCCAAAAATTCCAGTACGACCTTTGCCGGTTCAATCCTCTGGATCTTCACCCTCGAATCATCGGTCAATTGCTCTCCGATCTCATACTCCATACCATCCAGTATGGCAATCTGCCTGCCGTCCGATTCGATAAAACCGGAATAGATCGGCTGATATTCCAGTTCCGGCTTTTTTTCCGGCGCGGCATTTTCCTTTTCTCCATCTTTGGAAGCAAAGGATTTTGAAGGGACAGGGCGCAATGCGAGAAAAGGGCCGTTGAACATACTCTCTTTTCCATCTGTCAAGAGCGTCACCAGATGAATATCATCTTCGGCCAGTTTAACCTTTGCCAGATCCGTATAGAGTTCGGTCTGAAGCTTCGTTATCTCCTCCCGGGAACCTGCAGATTCCTGTACTGGATTCCTTCTGTCGGGCGTAGTCTCCTGCAGGTTGAAATAGATGCCGTACAGAACCGACAGGAAAGCCGCAGCCACCATGATCTTCTCCCGATTTGTCATCTGCTTTGCCTCCTGACGCCGGAATCGGCAGCCCCCTTTGCCACTGAAATCCATATTTTCATCTCAAAAAGAAAACTATGGTCTTGATACCGGGCATCAAAAGATTCCACATATCGAATATATGGGATTTCATCGAACCAGGCAAAAAAGGAGGTCAGGTTTTCAAGTTTTCCGGAAAAGGAAATGTTGACGGGCCGATATTGAATAGAGGGGTTCATGACATCAAAATTCCAATCAAAAGAATAGGATTTCTCTCCGACCTCGATTCGCTCCGGAACAAATCCGCTGCCTTCTGCTGCCGAAAAGAGATCATAAGAAATCCGCTGCATCTTATCAGGAAAAATAAAACCGGCCGGCGGCATGGGAATATTTCCGGCATTGGATATCCATAAATTGCGCTGCGCCTCTATATTGGCTTTCCAGTGATCGAGCCGTTTTTCGATATCGGCTCTCATGGAATCAAAATAGGCTTTGGATTCGGGCAGATTCCCGCGAAAAAAAGGATTCAAGACCTCCTGCACCTTCACTTCGGATTTCAGGAAGTCGATCTCCTGATCCATCCTCTTCATTGAAGCCTGATTCGGCAGAATCAGCAGCGAAAATAGAGACATAATTGCCATTCCGACAACAACCAAAAAAAGAATCATCCCCGGAGAGAGTTTCGGAAGAGAGACCTTAGACATAGCTTTTCTCTAATTCATCCCCATCCCCATTGAAAAACGCATCCGCACCCCCTCCTTTTCAATCACCTTCTCCCTCTTCAGGATCGATGGATTCGAAAAAAGAGGGGATGCAGCAACACTTTCCCGGTATCCGATCAGATCGACATCGAATTCAATCTCTTTGCCCGAGATGATCCCCTCGATCCTGGCATCTCCTTTCCCGGTAAATTTCCCTTTTGGGTCGGCCGATCCCCATTGCGCATGCAGGCGGGTCAGACGGATCTTTTCCGGTGTCACCCGATCGAGTTCAAGCAGCAGGATCAAGGGAGAATAGATCCTGTAATAGGCCAGAATGGCCTCTTTTTTATGAAGAAGCCTGGCAATTTCCTGATCAAACATCGTTGTTGTCCATCGGGGCCCTGATTCGGTCAACTGCCGACGCAGACTTTCCACTCTTCCATATTTCTTTGCCAGAAGATGCGACTGCCAGAAGGCGATGCCGATGCAGACGGCCAGCAGCATAACCGATGTTTTGATGATCAGTCCATTGATCCGGGCCATCCTTCTCATGGCCCGCTTCTCATTCGAGGGATTGAGGAAATTGGGTGTGGACAAATCATCCGAAAGCGCGATGCCCAATGCCGGAATCGATGCGGTTCTGTCCAACGGGGTAAACTCCTCCCGATCGAGGGTTCGATCGAAGAGGGCCGGGGCATAGAGGTCCGGCGCAGTGACCGGGATTTCCAGACGTTCCTCCATATACCGCCGGAACCGAAGAGAGAGGGAGATTTCACCGAAGAAGTTGACCCTGTTGACACTTCTGTCGGACATCGCTGTCGAGAAACGGTGGAAGGTCCGATTGATCTGGCCGGCAAGGCGGTCCCATATCGGCAGAAGAATCTCCACCAGCCGATCCGAAGACCCTTCTTTGGGTGAATTTCCCGAATGAACGGATTGTCGAATCCAGAGAAAAAAGATGTTTTCCGCATGATCATTTTCATCGCCGCCCCGATCCGCGTCTGAAAACTGATCGTCCGGATATCTATAGATATGTTCCTTGACTGCCAGTATCATACTCTCCAGAGATACCCGGACCGTCCGGGTGTAATAAATCTCTCCGGAAGGAAGATGAATATTGATCAAGGTCCAGCGCCTGCCGATCTGAATCGTGGCCACTGGAGCATCTCCGGGTTCAAGCCACCCGCGGGTAAAAAGATTTTGAAGGGCAAAGGGGCGGGCCGAAAGCCCGGAAAGGGGAAATCCGGCTTCGGAAAAAAGATGCCGAACGCGGTCAATCCTCTGCCGGGGAGCGCTGAAGGCCAGCACATCGACTGAACCCACCTCTTTGGAAGGTTTGACCGAGTCCATGAACTGATAGTCGAGGATATCCTTTTCCTCACGATAACCGTTCTCGCCTTTAAAGCGCGAGAAGATCGCCTGCTCCAGGCGCTTTGGGGAATCTTTGGGCAATGAAAATTGTTGGAACCGGATCTCTTCGGGGGGGAGGAATCCCCAGATCCCGATATAGGATGCCCCATTGCAGATCCGACCCAGTTCCGCACTCAGCAGCGTTGCAAATGCAGGAGTAAAGGGCTCGATCCGATGGCCCAGCGGTGCGATTCGAAAGGCGGCGATCTCCTGCTGTCCGTCGGTCAGTAATCGTATCCGGATGAGACGGAGATACGCGTTGTCGAAATCGACCCCCACCACCTCCCGCCCCTTTTTCCGGAAGAACCGTTCAAGAATGGGTTTTTTCTCCGGAACCGGAAGGGAGAAAAGGGACGCGTCTTTAAAATCCCCGGCTCTTTTCCGGATCACGCTCAACAGCCGATCTGTTGAAGAGAGATCCTCCGGCTTATGCGTCATTTTTCATCCCCCATGCCACCCTGGTATCAATCCTCCCATAGTTCCGGCCCTATGATGCCGATCTTGATGGCATATTTGACCATCTCCACCATGTTGTGGATGTCGAGTTTCTTCATGGTGTTGGCCCGGTGCTTCTCCACGGTCTTCGAGCTGATGCAGAGGATGTCTGCGATCTCGGTGGTGGAGCGGCCCTCCACAAGCAGCCGGAAGACCTGCTGCTCCCGCTCAGAGAGCAGATCGTATCCGCTCACGGGCGGCTTTTCGGTTCGGCTTTTCAAGAACGCGCTGATCAGTTTGGAATTGATTTTGGAACTCAGGAAATACTCGCCGGCATGAACCGTTCGAATGGCATCGAGTACCTCAGAGGTGGGAGAGGCCTTCAGCACATACCCGAGCGCGCCCGAAGAGAGGGCCTGATGGACATAGGCATCCTTGTTGTGCATGGAGAGGACCACCACCTGGGTCTCCGGCAGGGCCTCCTTGATCAGGGCGACCGCCTCCAGCCCGGTGAGCTGGGGCATGGCGATATCCACCAGCGCGACATCGGGCTTCAATGCCTTGGCCTTCTTGACCGTCTGGAGCCCGTCGCCGCACTCCCCGATCACCTCCATATCCTCCTGCTCCTCCAGCAGTTTTCGAAACCCCTCCCGGACCACCGCATGGTCATCTGCTACCAGTACCCTGATTCTATCGGTCATTAGGATCATTCCTCCTGCTGTTTGGCTGTTGGGGGCAGCGCCACCGGAAGCTCCACCCGGATGGTGGTTCCCTTCCCTCTGCCGGAAATTATCGCTATACTGCCATTCACCGAGACCACCCGCTCCCGCATCCCCAGCAGTCCGATGCCGTCGGTCTTCTTCTCCTGATCGAATCCGATGCCGTTGTCCCGGAGAATGAAGATGACTTTGGGGTGGCTGTAGGTGAGGGTGACTTCGAAACGATCGGCTTGGGAATGCTTGACCATGTTGGTCAGCGCCTCCTGAAAGATCCGGTAGAGCACCAGCTCGATCTCAGAGGAGAAGCGTTTCCGGAGGCCGATGGATCGAAATTCCACCCGGATATCCTCCCGCTGTTCTTTGAATTCGGTAATGTACCACTCCAGAGTGGGGACGAGGCCCAGGTCGTCGAGGAGATCGGGCCGCAGATCCGATGAGATGCTCCGGATCTTGTCTCCGAGCTGTTCGATGAGCCGCACAATGCAGTCGATCCGCATTCGCTGCTCCCCCAGTGCATCGGGCATGGCCTTGACCAGACTCTCGGTCTCGATGTGCAGCGCGGTCAGGGTCTGGCCGAATTCATCATGGAGGTCCTGGGCCAGGTGTTTTCTGGCCTCCTCGATCCCGCTTATGAGGCGGCTGGAGAGATACCGGATCTCCCGTTCCGCACGCTTGCGCTCCGTAATCTCCCGCTGCAGTTGCTCATTGGCCTGGGCCAGCTCGATGCTGTGCTCCTTTTCCAGATCGTTGATCTTCTGGAGCGCTTCCAGCATCTTGCTGTAGGAATGGGCCAGAATACCGGAATTCTCATTGGCCGAAATCAGCTCCGCCGGAAGAGCGGTCTCTCCCCTCCCGTAGAAATCCTTTTCATCATCTGCAAAATCTTCCGACAGGTCTTCATCCGGATCTTCATCAAGGTCTTCATCGAAGTCTTCATCATCCATCAGGCTCTCGGCATCGATTCCCAGATCCTTGGGCCTCATCAGCTTCCCCGGTTCCGGAAAAAAGCGGTTGAGAAAAACTGTGGCTGCAATGACCGTAATCGCCAGAAAAATCAGGGTCACAGAGATAAAATGAAGGGTCACCCGTTCCTGAACCGCCTTCAATAGATCCGCGTTCTGCGCCCCCTCCGCACCGATCCCCTCGATAAAAGATTCGAATTCCAATGAGAGCCACTGGGTCATATAAGAGATATATCCTACTGACAAGAGCAGGATCAGCAGGATCACTATCGGCAGTTTGACACCCACTCTATCGCGCATCCATTCCATCTTCATGTCCTATCCGATACATCCGGTCATGCGATTGAAAATATTGACATTTCTCCTGCTTACAGCATGAAGGTTACATCCGGTTGCCTGTTTATACCATTTTTGTTGACATAAAGAAAGAAGGATTTCAACAGGTAATCTTTACCAAAAAGCATACCCGCCGTCAAATATTTGTGGCAAAATGGAAAAAATTGCGGTTCGATGATGGACTTTGAGCCCTTTTTCTGATATGGAAATATTCCATTAGGATCTGTTTTCGTCTTACAAGCCGCTTCTTTGAAATGGAGAGACTAATCTATGGATATTGCCGAAGCAGTCCGATCCCGCATGAGCATCCGAAGTTTCAAACCTGACCTTGTGGAAAAATCGGTTTTAAAAGAGATACTGGAGCTGACCTGCCGCAGCCCATCGGCCATGAACACCCAACCCTGGGAATTTGCGGTGGTAACGGGTGAACCGCTGGAACAGATAAAGGCCGAAAACCGCCGGCGGTTCAACGCAGGCGAGATGCACGGCTCCGAACATTCGGTCATCGGATGGCCCAAGGAGAGCGTTTACCGAAAACGGCAGGTGGAGCTGGCCAAGGGTCTTTTTTCCGTCATGGAGATCGGCCGGGAGGAGAAGGAGAAGCGGCAGGAGTGGATGGCCAGAGGCTTCGGCTTCTTTGGCGCGCCGGTCGCGATCTTTCTGCTGACGGACCGCTCCCTTACGGAAAGCGGCCCCCTGTTGGATATGGGCGCGGCCATGCAGACCCTCTGCCTTGGGGCCCTCCCCTATGGACTTGGGACCTGCATCGAGGATCAGGGGGTGATGAGCCCGGATGTGGTTCGGAAGTTTGCCAATATCCCCGGGGAGAAGCGGATCATCATCTCTATTGCCATCGGCTACCCTGATGAATCCTTTCCCGCCAACCGTTTCCGAAGCCACCGGGAGCCTGTAGAAAGCCTTACGCAGTGGATCGGATTTTAAATACCGCAAACCATACTCCACATTCTTCGGAAACGACTCGGGCATCCGAGCCGAAAAGCCGCGTGGACCAGAGAACCGAGGGGTTCATGCGGCCAATCCGCAACCATCCGGACTTTCAATCGCTATTTGAGGAAGTTTAAATGACCGAGATCACAGAAAAACAGGCCGTCACTTCTCCCAAACCCGATTCGGACAATCGCCAATTCCAGCCCTTCAGATGGTTCTTCAACAAGGAGGTCATCGGCAGCGTTCTGCTGCTCATCGCGTCTGCGGCCGCAGTCTATGCGGCAAACTCCTTTCTTTCCAAAGAATACGATCACTTCCTCCATACATATATCACCCTGGGGCTGGGCAAAAATCATTTTTCCATGAGTCTTCTCCACTGGATCAACGACGGGCTCATGGCCATCTTCTTCTTCACGGTGGGGCTGGAGATCAAACGGGAGATTATGGTGGGGGAGCTGGCATCTTTGAAGATGGCGCTGCTGCCGGTGATCGCCGCGGTGGGCGGAATGCTGTTTCCGGGGCTGATCTTCACCCTGTTCAACTACGGCACTCCCTATATGGACGGATGGGGGATTCCGGTTGCGACCGACATAGCCTTCTCTCTGGGGGCCATCGCGCTCTTCGGTCGGAAGCTGCCGGTGGGGCTGCGGATCTTTCTCGCGGCCTTTGCCATCGCGGACGACCTGGGCGCGGTGGTGATCATCGCGCTCTTCTATACCAATGAGATCGTGATGGGCTACCTGATCGCTTCGGGCATCTTCATCCTGACCCTGCTCATAGGAAACCTTCTCTGGATTCGGTGGATTCCCTTCTATATCATTCTGGGGATCGCGACCTGGATTGCGGTGATGGGCTCCGGGGTTCATGCGACGGTGGCAGGTGTGGCCGTGGCGCTGCTGGTGCCGGCCAAGGGCCGATACAACACTGCGCAGTTCATCGACAAGGTGAACCGGATCATATCCGACTTCAAGTACCGGGAGCATCTGAGCGATTACTGGTACGCGATCCTGCTGGAGCCGAAGCATCTCAATGCCATCCATGCGCTGGAGAAGGCCTGCCACCATGTGGAGACGCCCCTGCAGCGGCTGGAACATGCCCTCCACCCCTGGGTCGTCTTCCTGATCCTCCCCCTCTTCGCGTTCGGCAATGCGGGGCTGACGTTGACGAACCTTTCGCCCGGGGCCGCATTCTCCAATACCCTGACCCTCGGCATCACCATTGGCCTTCTGGTGGGAAAGCCTGTCGGTGTCACCCTCTTTGCATGGCTTGCGGTAAAGATGAACTTTGCAGACATCCCCGAAGGGGTGGCCTGGCGTCACATCATGGGCGCAGCCATGCTCGGCGGCATCGGATTTACCATGTCGCTTTTTATCGCGGGGCTATCCTTTACGGACCCGGCGCTGCTCAATTTCTCCAAACTCGGGGTGCTGACCGGCTCCATCCTCTCCGGCATCGGGGGGATTCTCTTCCTCTCCCTTGGAGAGCGGCTCCATCAGCGCCGGGCAGGGGGTTAACCGCTCTCGACAAAATGGCGGGCCGTCTCCGCGGCCTTCTCCATGGAGAGTTTGCTCATGTTGAGAATAAGGTGGTAGTGGAGAGAAAGATCATAATCCTCCCTGCCGAAATATCGGTAGAGATTCTTCCGCCGCTTGCCCTGCTTGTCCACCACGAATGCGGCCTGCTTGCGGGAGAGGTTGTAGTGGGTCTCCATGAATTGAATCCGGTGCTCCAGGTCGGCCACCAGCATCAGGTGAACCGTTTCCGGATGGTTTTTCAGGATATACTGTCCTCCACGGCCGATGATGACCGCATTCCCGCCCTCCGCGATCTGGGTGATGATCTTGTGGAGCAGTTCGATGTAGATATGGCCGTCGATAAACCCCTTTTTGTGCTCTGACAGACGGTCCACATAGCTTTTCCGGAAGAGGCCCAATCCCGAGATGTACCTCATGAGGGTTCCGCCGGCCTCATTCTCGATCGACTTGACCCAGTTGGATGAAACCTTTGCCTCCTGTGCCACCTGTTCGATGATGTCCTCGTCCACCAGGGTATAATTCAGCGCCTCTGCAATATGTTTCCCCAAGGTTCTTCCGCCTGCGCCGAACTCTCTTGAAATAGTGACGACTGCCATGAAACGCCTCCTTTGATTGCCGATTGTGGTTTCGTCTGTTTATAATGGAAGCATTTTCTCAACGCAAGTCCGTTTTTTCATAAACCTGAAAATTTGTAAGGTTGACATAAACTTAGAGGAGATATATAACTCGTCTGCCCAAAAGGGCAAAACCTCGATATCGACGCCCGTAAAGGAAGGTTATGGAGATCATAAGAACAGTACAAGAGATGCAGAGATACTCGGAAAACCGCCGAATCCAAAAAAAGAGAATCGGGCTTGTCCCCACAATGGGCTTTCTTCATCAGGGGCATCTCTCGCTGGTGCGGATGGCAAAGGATCGGTCAGATGTTGTCGTTATGAGCATATTTGTCAATCCGACGCAGTTCGGCCCTGATGAGGATCTGACCAACTATCCCCGTTCCTTTGAAGAGGACTGTCAGGCGGCCGGGACCGAAGGGGTGGATGTGGTCTTTGCCCCGGATGCCGATGAGATCTACCCCAAAGGATTCCAAACATATATCAGCCTCAAGGATCTGCCGGCCCATCTCTGCGGCCTCTCCAGACCCATCCATTTCCGCGGGGTGGCCACGGTGGTGGCAAAACTTTTCAACTGCGTCCGCCCCCATGTTGCGGTCTTCGGCCAGAAGGATTACCAGCAACTGCTGGTGATCCGCCGGATGGCTCTCGACCTCGACTTCGATACCGAAATCATCGGCGCCCCCATCGTGCGGGAGCCGGACGGGCTGGCCATGAGTTCCAGAAATGTCTATCTCACCCCATCCCAGCGGAAAAGCGCGCGCGCGCTGAACCAGGCCCTGGAACGGGCAAGGGCTCTTGTGCAATCGGGCGTCACCGATTCGGAACAGGTGATTCAAGAGGCCGCGGAATTCATCCTGTCCCATCCTGAGACCGACATCGACTACATTGCCATCACCGATCCCGTAACCCTGGATGACATGACGACCATAGACCGGCCGGCCCTCATTGCCCTTGCGGTTCGGGTAGGAAAGGCACGTCTCATTGACAATCGGATGATTGGCGAATGAACAAAAAGAATTTTTTAAATCATTTTGGTAATCGCCGGCACTCTCCTTATTTGGCTTATTTGGAAACCATGATATAGGTTCCGTTCCAATCCGGATCCGGGGGTTGAACTTTATAGGTCTGGCAGCGCTGCACCATCACCCGGCAGGGGCCGTCCTGGGGCTGAAGAGTGAGCCCATATTCAAAGGCATCGATTGCGGTATCCCAATCCCGGTTCCGATAGGCCGCAAGGCCCCGGGCATATTGATCTAAAAGGTGGGTTTTTGTATCGTCGATCTCCGAGGCAATCCCGATCAGTTCATAGATCCTGATCGATTCCGCCTTTCCAAAGACCTGAATCGTATCGATCTCCCTTGCCGCAAGATCCTCTCCGGCCTCCTTCCGGGTCTGCTCCCCGACCAATGTATAGGTTCCGTAAACCTTGTTGACATTTTCAAGCCGGGCCGCAGTGTTGACCGTATCCCCCATCATGGTGTAATCCATCCGGTTTTTCGAACCCATATTCCCCACGACGGCCAGACCGGTACAAAGACCGATTCGCATCCTGAGCTGCGGCTTTCCCTTTTCTTTCCAGACGTTTCTCATCTCCTCCAGGCGCTTCTGCATCTCGATGGCCGCAAGGCAGGCCGAATGGGCCTGGCTCTCCATTTCATTGGGCGCACCGAAAAAGGCGATGATCGCGTCTCCCTCGAACTTGTCCACTGTCCCCTTTTTTGCAAAAATAATGTCGGCCATATCCGTGAGAAACTCGTTGAGCAGTTCCACCAGCTCACTTGGGGAGAGCATTTCGGCAATACCGGTGAACCCCTGGACATCGGAAAAAAAGGCGGTGATCAGCCGCTCCTCGCCGCCGAGTACCAGTTTCTCGGGCCGGTCGATGATATATTCCACCACCGAAGGGGCGAGATAGGTGGAGAAGGCATTCCGGATAAACCGTTTCTGGCTCGACTCTACAATATATCGGTAGAGGGTGATCCCGATATAGATGATCCCCATCACCGCCAACGGATAGACCATGTTGACGATCAGACCATAGACCGAAAAGAGGTACTGGGCAAAGAAGATATAGCCGACAAAAAGGGTAAGGGCGATGAGGCTGCCGGAGATCGCACCGGTTCTGGGCAGGGCGATGCCCAGGATCAGACCGGATACCAGAATGGCCAGCATGTCCACCAGGGCAATGATCCATGCGGACTGGTAGAGGTAATCCCCGGCCAAAAGATTGTCCACGATATTGGCATGGATCTCCAGACCCGGAAAGACATTGCTGAAGGGGGTCACCCGAAGATCAAAGATCCCGACCGCTGTCGCGCCCACAAGGACGATCTTGTCTTTCAATTGCTCCCGGGGGACATCGTCATGGAGGATATCCGTAATGGAGAAATGGGGAAAGGTCTTTTCATAGCCCCGGTAGTTGATGAGAAACTCACCGAACTCATCCACCGGAACCGGCAGATCTCCGATACTGACCGAATCGACGCCATACTCGGCAACCGTCACCGAAAGGGGGGCATTGAGATAGGCGCTCACCGTCATCAGCGCCAGGGGCGCGTAAAGGGCTTCATTGAACTCGATGATGGCCGCTATCGATCGGACCGAACCGTCCCTGTCGGAAAACATATTGAAATATCCGGAATATTGTGCAGCACTTGCGACGATCGGGATATTGGACTGGGGATAATAAGCCCGGTTGAAGGGAACCTGCTGCGCCTCTTTTGAGGTGTACTGTTCATAGGCGTACCTGGAGGTGGTGATGTTCTGCTGATGCTGACCGATCTCCGATTCGTTCAAGAGGATCCCGTCTTCCCGGTTCATTTGAAAAAAGTAGCCGAGCACCACGGCCGCTTTCGAATCCCGGATCGCCTGGGCAAGTTGTCGGTCGTAATCGACCGATTGAACCATCTTTTCAAGATCTTCCATCAACTGATCATCCTCGCCGATCCGTTCTTGAACATTCTCCAGTATCCGCTCCAGTGTCGAGTGCATCCAGAGGCTGCTCAGATCCGGCTCGAGGAATCCGATATCAAATACAATGACACGGGCCCCGGCCGCATCCAGTTTCCGGGTCAGTTCAGCGATTTTGGACCGGGGCCAGACCCATTTCCCCTCTTTTGCAATGCTTTTTTCATCGACAGTGGCAAGAACGATCTCGGGTCCCGGCTGCAGTTGTCCGCGGGACAGGAACCGGAAATCAATGGTCTTGAGTTCCATCACATCGAAAAACGAAAAACCGAAAAAACGGGCTCCGATGCCGATGATGACGGCAAGGATGGTGATGGCAGCCGGTCGGATCGCATACTTTTTTTTCTTCATCTCTTCACCAGTATCCTCAATTTTTGTTTTTGTTCTTGTTTTTGTTCTTATAGGATAGGATAATGCGGAAGTCAACAAAACAGGGGCTTATCCCGAGGATGTGCTGTAGAATTTCGCTGGTAGGATTATTCTACCTTTCCATTACCCGCATTCTCCCATTGACCTGAAGCGGTAAAATATGCAAATAAATAGTGGAGACTGTTTTTTTGACAGCAAAGGAAACGCTTAAATAAAATGCCGTATCGACATATCCCTGTTCTGGCGGATGAAGCACTCCACGGCTTGAATTGCCGGCCCGGGGGGATCTATGTGGACGGGACACTTGGAGGCTCAGGGCACGCCAGACAGATCATCGAGCAGATCCTGCCCCATGGCCTTTTCATCGGGATCGATCAGGACAAGGATGCGATCGACAATGCCAAAGAGGTTTTGAAACCCTACTCGGACAGGGTCAATCTCTTCCGGGAAAACTTTATCTCCCTGCCCGGCATCCTCTCCCAGCTCGAAATCCCGGCTGTTGATGGCATCCTTCTCGATCTGGGGCTGTCATTCCATCAGCTCAGGCAAAGCGGCCGTGGCTTCAGCTTCGAAGGAGAAGAGCCTTTGGACATGCGGATGGATACCCAGGTCGATCAGACCGCGGCCGATCTTGTCAATACGCTTCAGGAGGCGGATCTGGAGCATATCCTGAAAACATTGGGCGAGGAAAGGTGGGCAAAACGAATTGCAAAGGCAATTGTCCGGAACCGCAGAGATGATGAGATCAAAACCACGCGGCAATTGGCGCAGATCGTCTGCAGCGCCATTCCCAAAGGAAAAAAGAAGAAGGAGCGAATTCATCCGGCCACTCGAAGCTTTATGGCGCTGAGAATCGCGGTCAACGGAGAGCTGGAACGGCTCCGCTATTTCCTGGAGGATGTGGTGACCAAAAATGATGCGTCCATCTTAAAGCCCGAAGGCCGCCTTTGCATCATCTCGTTCCACTCCCTGGAGGATCGGATTGTCAAACAGCGCTTTCGTGCGCTGGAAGCCGGGTGTGTCTGCCCCGCCCGTATTCCCAAATGCGTTTGCGACCAGAGGCCGTTGATGAAGACCCTGACCAGAAAGCCGATCGGGCCGACACCGGAAGAAGTCGGCCGCAACCCCTTATCCAGAAGCGCAAAACTGAGAGTCTCGGAAAAGATCCCATATGAGAAAAAACGGCCATAGAGAAAAAACGCGGAATTCCGGCACCCTTTTCCTTTGGGGAACATTCATCTGCCTTTTTATTGTCAGTATGCTCTTCTATACCTGGTGCCGGGTTCAGTGCGTCCGGGTCGGATATGAAATCACCCGCGAGACCGAAAGGCATCAATATCTCATGGCCATGCAGAACAGCCTCAAAGTGGAACTGGCAAGGCTGAAATCCCCGGACCGGATCTCCGGGATCGCCCGGACCCGCCTCAAATTGAGCACCCCGACACGGGAACAGATGATCGTGATCCCATGAAAGCTCCTGAAAACAGACGCAAAACCCGCATCGTCTGGCTCGGGGGACTTTTTTTCCTGCTCTTCTGCATCCTCACGGGCAAGGCCGTCTATCTGCAGGTCTTCCAATCTTCCTGGCTGGCCCGGATGGCCGAAGGCGAGTATGAGAAATCCCAGGAACACCTCGGGAAACGGGGCACGATCTATGATAGCAGGGGCCGGGAGATGGCCGTCACCCTGGATGCCACTTCGGTGGGGGCCTATCCGAAAAAGATCCGGGATTTCAAATCCGCGGCCGAGGACCTCTCCGCCTGCCTGGGGGTCGATTCCGGGATACTCTACCGGAATCTCGACTCCCACAGGCCCTTTATCTGGATCAAACGTCAGGTGACGCCCCGGGAGGCTGAAGCGGTCCGGGATCTTGCCCTGGAAGGGATCGACTTCATCCCCGAGCAGAACCGGTTCTACCCGAATCGGATGCTGGCCGCGCAGTTGATCGGCTTTACCGGGATCGACGGCCGGGGACTGGAGGGGCTGGAATATCTTTATGACACATATCTCAAGGGCAAGGCCGGCAACTACAGAATGCTCACCGATGCCTTGGGAAGAGGGTTTGACGGAGAGCGGCTCGATCTGCCGGAATACAGCGGCAACAGCCTCATTCTCACCATCGACGCCGCGATCCAGTATATCGCGGAAAAGGCGCTGGAAGAGGGGGTTAAAAAGGCCTCGGCCAGATCCGGGATGGCCGTGGTGATGGTTCCGCAGACCGGCGAGGTGCTGGCCTTGGCGCACTATCCCTTTTTCAACCCCAATACCTTCTCTCAATTCAAGCGGAAATCCTGGCGCAATCGGGCCGCGACAGACACTTTTGAGCCGGGCTCTACATTGAAGATCTTCAGTGCGGCCGCGGCCATCGAATATGGCGATTGTACCACGGATACCCTCTTCTTCTGTGAAAACGGCAAATATAGAGTCGGAGAGGATACGATCCATGATACCCGGCCCCACGGCTGGCTGACGCTGGAGAATATCATCAAATACTCCAGCAACATCGGCGCGGTCAAGATCGGGGAGACCATCGGCTCCGAGGCGCTGTACCGGGCACTGATCGGTTTCGGATTCGGAGAGAAGACCGGTATCGACTGCCCCGGAGAGACCGCAGGCTCCCTCCCCTCTTTCCGGCGCTGGTCCAAGATCCACACCGGAACCATCTCCTTCGGACACGGCCTTTCGGTCTCTGCCATCCAGTTGATCACGGCCGTCAGTGCCATTGCCAACGGGGGAACCCTGATGAAGCCCTACATGGTCCAGGCGATCCTGGATGCCAAGGGCGCGCCTGTTGCCCGCTTCGGCCCCGAGCCCCGGGGAAGAGCCGTATCGGAAAAGACCGCGCAGTCTGTTCGGGAGATGATGCGAAAAGTGATCGAGGAGGGCGGAACAGGCGTTCTGGGAGCCGTGGATGGGTATGATGCCTGTGGAAAGACCGGAACCGCGCAGAAGATCGACGAGACCGGAGCCTATGCCAAGGGGAGCTATCTGGCCTCCTTTGTGGGATTTCTTCCTGCCCGAAAGCCGCGGATCGCGATCATCGTTCTCATCGATGAACCCCAGGGAGATCACTATGGCGGAACCGTTGCCGCGCCCATCTTCAAAAAGATCGGCCAGGGCGCTCTCAATTATCTCGATGTCCCTCCCCGGCCCGAGACCAACCCCTTGACCGCATCGGCAGAAGGTCGGGAAAAGGGGTGAGAGGAATAGAAAACTTGTCCGAGAATCCAAAGGCATACGACCCGCGTCCCGGCTGGAGCGTCGAAGATATCATGACAGCCGCCAATGGGAATCTTCTCTTTCCGGGGAGAAGGGGTCCATCCGATGAAACAGGGAATCCTTCCTTTTCAAATATCTGCATCGACTCCAGGAAAGTCGGACCCGGAGACCTCTTCGTCGCCATCAGGGGGGAACGGTTCGACGGCCATGAATTTATCCGGGGAGCTTTGGAAAAGGGATGCCGCGGCATTCTGGTCATGAAAGAGATGGCGGAAAAGCTTCCGGCTCCGCAATGGAAGAGAGCCGAAGCCGCATGCATTGCCGTTTCCGACACCACCATCGCACTGGGAGATCTGGCCGCGTACCATCGCGTCCGCTGCCCTGCATCGGTTGTCGGGATCACCGGCTCCAACGGCAAGACCACCACCCGGAAGATGACATTTGCGGTTCTGGGGAGCAAGTTTGAAACCCTCGGGACCCGGGGCAATTTCAACAATCAGATCGGCCTCCCCCTGACCCTTTTCAACCTGACAAAAGAGCACCAGTGGGCCGTGGTGGAGCTGGGGATGAATGCCTTTGGCGAGATCGACCGGCTCGGCCGGATCTGCAGTCCGGATATCGGGGTCATCACCAACATCGGGCCTGCGCACCTGGAGGGGGTCGGCTCACTGGACGGAGTGATGCGGGCAAAGGGCGAACTGTTGGGCAGGATACGGGAGAAGGGAACCGCGGTACTGAACCGGGATGATCCGAGATGTCTTAAACTGGCCCAAAACCAGACCGGCAACATCCTTTTTTTCGGGTTTTCAGAAGCCGCACAGGTCAAGGCCGAAGAAATCCGGGAGACCCGGGAGGGAACCAGTTTTCGACTGATCCTTCCGGACGGAGCCGCAGAAGCCGCGCTGAAAGCAAAGGGCCGCTTCATGATTTCAAATGCGCTGGCAGCATCGGCCTGCGGCTGGCTTGCGGGGATGAAACCCGATGAAATCGCCTTTGGAATCAATCAATTCGAGCCGGTTCAGGGGCGCATGAATCTGCGCACCTCTCCCAGGGGCATCCGGATCATCGACGACACCTACAACGCAAACCCCGGCTCCATGGCTGCGGCCCTCCATGCCCTGAAATCCCTGCGTGGGAATGCAAGGAGCTTTTTTGTGGCAGGAGACATGTTCGAACTCGGAAAAGAGGGGCCGTCCCTCCACCATGAGGTGGGGAAAATCGCGGCGGAATCCGGCATTTCCGGCCTCTTTGCAGTTGGAAAACTGGCCCCCCGGCTCGCGGCCGGCGCGTCCGAAGCGGGAATGGCGCCACATACCCTTTTTACCGGAAATCATCAGGAGATCATCGAGGCCCTTGGATCTCTTTTGGCGCCCGGAGACTGGGTTCTGGTAAAGGGCTCCAGAGCCATGAGAATGGAACAGGTGGTTCAGAGCCTGATGAAAGACCGGATAGAAGAAATTACCGATTGACAATGGTTCGGTAATTTTTTTGGGTTTACATGGCTGCAAACTATAACGAACTGAAATTATTGAAACCAGGCTTTTAGGCGGCTAATCGTAACCCATTGAAATTATTGAATCAATAATTTTTTTACAGGACTATTGATAAAAGACCCATGAAAAAGGAAGAACAAGTCAACCGATGCTCTATCATCTGCTCTACCCGCTGCACACAACCATTACAGCGTTCAATGTATTCCGATACATCACCTTTAGAACCATCTATGCCAGCCTCACGGCTTTTCTGATCTGCTTTTTTCTTGGCCCCTGGGTCATCCGAAGACTGCGGTACCTCCAGGTGGGGCAATATATCCGGGAAGAGGGTCCCCAATCCCACTACCAGAAGGCCGGAACCCCGACCATGGGAGGGCTTCTTATAATATTTTCCATTGTTGCCTCGACGCTTCTCTGGACCGATCTGACCAACGGCTATATCTGGCTGATCCTCTTCATCACGGTGAGCTACGGCCTGATCGGCTTTATCGATGATTATCTGATGCAGGTGAAAAAGCGGAACAAGGGCTTGAGCGCAAAGGGAAAATTCCTTCTCCAGACGGCCATCGCGTTTGCCGGTGCAACCGCTGTCTTTGCCTGGCCCGACGCAGATACCCGCCTCACGGTCCCTGTCTTCAAGGCCATCTCTCCGGATCTCGGGCTCTGGTATATCCCCTTTGCCGCGCTCGTGATCGTGGGAACCTCAAATGCCGTGAACCTGACCGACGGACTCGATGGCCTCGCGATCGGGCCTGTGATCATCGCGTCGGTGGCCTATATGATCTTCACCTATGTGACGGGCCATATCGAAATTGCCAACTATCTCCAGATCCCCTATGTAGCCGACAGCGGAGAGATCAGCGTCTTTTGCGGAATACTGGCCGGCGCGGGGCTCGGCTTTCTCTGGTTCAACACCTATCCCGCGCAGGTCTTCATGGGAGATGTCGGCTCCCTCTCCCTGGGCGGGGCCATCGGCACCGTGGCTGTGGTGGCCAAGCAGGAGATCCTTCTGATCCTTGTGGGAGGCCTCTTTGTCATCGAGGTACTCTCGGTGATCTTTCAGGTCGGCTTTTTCAAGATGACCAACGGCAAAAGAATCTTCAAAATGGCCCCTCTCCACCACCATTTCGAGCTGAAGGGATGGCCCGAACCCAAGGTGATCGTCCGCTTCTGGATCATCGCCATCATTCTGGCGCTGCTCTCCCTGAGTACCCTGAAGATCCGCTGATGAAAGGCTCTTCCATGACCGGAAAGGAGATCTCAGCCGGGGCAGGAACAGGGATGGATCTGTCAGGGGTCAAAGTTCTTGTGGTGGGGCTGGGAAAATCGGGGATCTCCGCGGCTCGCTTTCTGCTGGCCCGGGGGGCCCAGGTCAGAGGAACCGACGGGGCCCAAAGATCGAGCCTTTCGCAGGCGGCCCTCTCCCTTGAAGAGATGGGTATCGAAATCGCGGCTGGGGGCCGTTTTTCTGAACACTTCGGGTGGGCCGAGATGATTCTCATCAGCCCCGGGGTTCCCCATACCCTTCCACCCATCTCCGAAGCGGCCGCAAGGGGGATTCCGGTCATCGGGGAAATCGAGCTGGCCTGCCGGTTCATCGATGCACCCATTCTGGCCATCACCGGAACCAACGGCAAGACCACCGTAACGGAATTGATCGGAGAGATGCTCTCCCATTCAGGCATTAAACTCTTTGTGGGCGGCAATATCGGCAATCCCCTGATCGATTATGTCGCAGACATCTTCAATGGAATGGCCCCGGCACAGGCCATTGTGGCCGAAGTGAGCAGTTTCCAGCTCGATACGATCCATCGGTTTCATCCCAAGGTCGCGGTGCTGCTCAACATCACGCCGGATCATCTGGATCGTTATCCGGATATGGAAGCCTATGCAGAGAGCAAAGCCCGGATATTCGAGAATCAAAACGAGTCTGATACTGCGATTTTGAATGGGGCCGATCCTGTAATCCTAAAACATTCTCCGAAGATCCGCGCCCGGAAGCTCTTTTTCAATGCCGGAGCCGGAGAGCAAGGCGCGTTTTACCGAAAGAACCAATTATTTCTCGATACTGAAACCGTGAATACTTCCATGGACATCTCCGGGACAAAACTCTGGGGCCGCCACAATCTGGAAAATATCGCGGCCGCGGCCCTGGCAAGCCATTCCATGCAGGGAACCCTTGACGGAATTCAACGCGGGCTGTTAGAATTTCTACCTGGCCGCCACCGGCTTGAATGGGTCGCAAAAATCGACGGGGTCCGATACTACAATGACTCCAAGGCCACCAATATCGACGCGGCAGACCGGGCCCTGGAAAATTTTGACGGTCCGGTAATTCTTATCATGGGGGGCCGCGGAAAACGGGGCGGATATGATCAGCTCCGGGAGAGGGTCACAAAACGCGTAAAAGAATTGATCGTATTGGGAGAGGCCGCAGGGGAGATCGCTTCCGCGTTTTTCGGAATGGTTCCCATCCGGACAGTGGCTGACCTGGACGCGGCCCTGCACTATGCAAGGGAAAAGGGAGAGGCAGGAGACACGGTACTCCTCTCTCCGGCCTGTTCCAGTTTCGATCAGTACAGCAGCTATGGAGAGCGGGGAGATCATTTCTGCCGAATCGTAAAGGGATTTCAGAGGGAGAAAAAGGGATGAACGGACAACTGATCCTCTATCGGGGGATATCGGAGCAGGAAAAGGATATCCTCGCAGGCATCGATATTCCGATACTCTTTTCGGTCATCTTTCTGGTCGGCATCGGCGTGGTGATGGTTTACAGCGCAAGCAGCGCGCTGGCTTTGAACAAATTCGGCTCTGATTTCTTTTTTTTGAAAAAGCAGATCTTCTTCGCGATTACAGGATTCGGGCTGATGCTGCTGGCAAGCAGATTTCCCGTGGAAAAACTCCCCTATCTGACCTATCCGCTTCTTTTCTTCACCATTGCCCTTCTCGTCATTGTCCATGTCCCCGGATTCGGCTTAACAGCAGGAGGCGCGACCCGGTGGCTGAAGATCGGAAACTTCACCTTTCAGCCCTCGGAGCTGGCCCGGCTGACCTTGATCCTCTATCTGGCCTATTCCATGAGCAAAAAGCAGGATCGGCTGGAGGATTTCTCCATCGGCTTTCTGCCCCATCTCCTCTTCTTTTGCCTCTTCGGAGCCCTGATTCTCACCCAGCCCGACTTCGGCTCTGTGGTAATCCTTGGCGCGATCACCTGGGCCATGATGTTCGTGGCCGGTATTCCGCTGAAGCACCTCATCGGCTCCGTCTTTGCCCTGATTCCGGTCACCTTCATCTTTCTGGTGGGAGAAGCCTACCGGCTGGAGCGGGTCTTCAGCTTCTTCGACCCGTGGGCATATCCGCAGAAAGGCGGGTATCAGATCATCCATTCCCTCATGGCCTTCGGCTCCGGCGGGATATGGGGAAAGGGCTTGGGCCAGGGATATCAGAAGCTCTTCTACCTGCCCGAACCCCATACGGATTTCATCTTCTCGGTGGTAGGGGAAGAGCTGGGACTGCTCGGGGTGATCATCATCCTTTTTCTGTACGGGTTGATCCTGTACCGGGGAATCCGGATTGCAATGGAAGCAAAAGATGCCTTCTCATCTCTGCTGGCGGCCGGCATCACCATCGCGCTGGGCACTCAGATCTGCATCAATATCGGTGTCACCCTCGCACTCCTTCCGACAAAAGGGCTCACCCTCCCCTTTCTCAGCTATGGCGGAACCTCTCTGCTGCTCAACCTGATCTCCATGGGCATTCTGATGAGCATCAGCGCATCCCAGAAGAAAGCCGATGGCTGATCCTGTCCGGATAATGATCGCAGGGGGGGGGACCGGCGGGCATCTCTTTCCGGGGATTGCCATTGCAGATGAATTCAAAAGAACAGACCCGGACAATCGGATCTGTTTTGTCGGAACCGGCAGGCCATTTGAACAGACAGCACTGAAAAAGGCGGGGTATCCCCATCACCGGATCACGGCAATGGGACTGAAGCGGGTGGGCCTTCGCAAGGGTCTGATCGCGCTGCTGAAAATTCCGCAGGGGCTTCTGGAATCGATCCGCGTGATCCGGTCATACAGACCCGATCTCGTCATCGGCGTCGGCGGCTATTCCGCAGGCCCTGTACTGATGGGTGCTTATCTGTCAGGAATTCCGACAGTTCTACATGAGCAGAACAGCATCCCGGGGATCACCAATCAGTCTCTTGCCCCCTTTGTCCGGCGGATCTACGTCTCCTTTCCCGGCACAAAATTCCAAAGCGGGAACCACAAGATCCGCGTCACCGGAAACCCGGTACGAAAAGATTTTCTTTCAAAGTCGGCCCCCAACCTCGATCCAAAGAACTTTACGATACTGATCGTCGGCGGAAGCCAGGGAGCCCACGCCATCAACATGACCATGATCGAGGCGGTTCCCCTCCTTGCAGAAACCGGGAAGCAGGATCTTGTAAATCCTTTTCACATCATCCATCAGACCGGAGAGGCCGATCTGCCGGCGGTTCGAAAAGCCTACGGGAACGGAGGCATCTCCTCTGATGTCTCCCCTTTTTTCCATGACATGGCCTCCTGGTATATCCGCGCGGATCTGATCATCGCCAGATCCGGGGCCACGACCATTGCCGAGGTCACAGCGGCCGGAAAACCGGCCATCTTCATCCCCTTTCCATTTGCCGCGGACAACCATCAGGTTTACAATGCAAAAGGGCTTGTCGATACAAAGGCAGCGGAGATGATCCTCCAGGACCGGCTGACCCCGGAGAGACTTTTTGAAAAGATCATCCATTTGAAGAATCATCCAGAAGCATTGCAGAGAATGGCCGCGCGATCCAAAAGCCGGGGCAGGCCCGACGCCGCGCAGCAAATCGTTTGGGATTGTTACCGAATCATTCGACAACAGCGATAAAAACAGATAGGATTTTATGTATCGAAAGAAGTATCGGATTCACTTTGTGGGCATGGGCGGAATCGGAATGAGCGGCATCGCGGAACTCCTTCTCAACCTCGGCTATCAGGTCTCGGGATCGGATCTCAAGGCATCGGAGATCACCCGAAGGCTGGAGAGCATCGGCGGGATCTTCTTTGAGGGCCATAAAGGCGAGAACATCGAGGGCGCGGATGTGGTGGTGGTCTCCTCTGCTGTCCCCGCGGAGAATCCGGAACTGGAAGCGGCAAGCGCGGCCTCGGTTCCCGTCATTCCCAGAGCCGAGATGCTTGCGGAGCTGATGCGGTTGAAATACAGCATCGCTGTGGCCGGGGCCCACGGAAAGACGACCACCACATGGCTGGTTGCCTCTGTCCTGGCCCGGGGCGGACTGGACCCGACCCTGGTGGTGGGAGGAAGGCTCAAAAGCATCGGCACCAACGCGCTGCTCGGCCGCGGAGATTTTATTGTGGCTGAAGCGGATGAGAGCGACGGCTCCTTTCTGAAATTCTCCCCGAGTATTGCGGTGGTGACCAATATCGACCTGGAGCATCTTGATTTCTACAGGGATCTGGACCATATCAAAGAGAGCTTTCTCACCTTTATCGACCGGATTCCCTTTTACGGGCTGGCGATCCTCTGCCTCGACAACGAGGCGGTGCAGGATCTTATCCCCCATATCAAAAAAAGATATGCCACCTACGGCCTCTCCACCCAGGCCGACTTTCAGGTCAAGGATATCCACTTCGCGGGACTTCAGAGCCGGTTTTCGGTCTTCCGCGACGGAGAGGAAATGGGCCAGGTTCTCCTCAACCTGCCGGGAATGCACAATGTCATGAATGCACTGGCCAGCATCGCAGTGGGAACGGAACTCAATATCCCCTTCCCCACCATTCGCGATGCTCTGGAAAACATCGAAGGAGTTCAGCGCCGATTGGAACTCAAAGGCCAGAAGAACGGGATTCAGGTGGTGGATGACTACGGGCACCATCCCACCGAGATCCGGGCAACCCTGGAGGCCGCGAAGAAGAGCTGGCCCGACCGGCGCCTGGTGGTGGTCTTTCAGCCCCATCGGTACAGCCGGACCCGGGCGCTCTTCGATGCCTTCAGCCGCTCCTTCTACCAGTCGGACAAGCTGGTGCTGCTGCCCATCTATTCGGCCGGAGAGAAGCCCATCGAAGAATGCCCCACACATGATGAACTCTGCAAGGCCATCCACGCGCACGGACATCGGGATGTGATCTGCCGCGAGAGTCTCGATGCCGCAGTGGACCATATTCTTGAAGTCGCAAAAGAGGGAGATATCCTGCTGACACTTGGAGCAGGGGATGTCTGGAAGGTGGGAGAACGATTCCTTGATTCCTGAAGAGTCCAAAAAGTGGCTTGCGAATCTTGCAGGCTGTAGTGTAATATTTGACGAACCGATGAAGCGGCACACTTCGCTGAGGATCGGGGGACCGGCCGCGGCATTTGCAGCACCGAAGACATTGGAAGGATTGAAAGATCTTTATACAGGACTTCAACAGAGAGAGATTCCCGCTATGGTCGTGGGAGGGGGAACCAATCTTCTGGTAAGAGATGGGGGTTTTCCGGGCGTTGCCATCTCTCTTGCCCAAGCTTTCTCTCGTATCGAAGCGGGCCCGATAGCGGGGCAAATCCGAGCCGGGGCAGGCGCGTCTCTTTCTGCGCTCTGTCGGTATGCGGAAAAAGAGAAGCTTTACAGCATGGCCTTTGCCGCCGGGATTCCCGGAACGGTGGGCGGCGCGATCCGGATGAATGCCGGCACCGCATGGGGAGCGATGGCCCGTTGCCTCTCTTCAGTTAAGATCCTTCAAAAGGACGGAGAAGTTATAAGGCTTGAAAAGCACCAGTTGACCTTTAACTACCGAAAAATGGCGCTGCCCCCGGAGCATCAGGGGGCGCTGATCATCGGAGGGGAATTCCTGCTGGATCAGCATTCCGATGGGCAGATGGCCACGACAAAAGAACTTCTGGCGCAGCGGCGCAGGAGCCAGCCCCTGGGTGTGCCCAGCGCGGGATGCTTCTTCAGGAATCCAACTTCGGGAGAGGCCGCGGGATTTCTGATCGACAGAGCCGGGCTGAAGGGAAAAAGGGTCGGAGGCGCAGAGGTCTCTGCAAAGCATGCAAACTTCATCATCAACCGCGACAATGCCACAGCAGAGGAGATACTCCGTCTAGCAACACTGGTTCAAAAGACGGTTTACCATCAATTTGGGGTGACATTGGAGCCGGAGGTCGAAATTGTTGGTATCAGCCGTTGCGGTGAAGGGTGAAAAAACTGTCCGGAAGAATAACTTCCGGAGGCATTCGGCAAAATCGCGTGACAAGAGGCGATCTCCGGTGATAGGGTATATCGGGATTTCTGTCCGGTTTGCCGGAATGGTCATGCTCTGGGCCGGCGTCAGTATGGGTTTTATCCTGCTGCATGATTTCCTGACCCAGTGCAACTATTTCCGGGCATCCGAGATCTCCGTTACCGGAGCAGAACAGTTATCGGAAGCAGCAGTGATGGAACTTGCGGAGGTCGAACCGGGGATCAATCTTCTTTCGGTAAATCTCTCGCTCGCCAGAGAGCGGCTGCTGCTCTCCCCGTGGATTAGGGAGGCCGAGGTGCGTCGGAACCTGCCCTCGGGGCTGGCCATTCACATTGTGGAACACAACGCGCTGGCGGTCTGCGATCTGGGCAAAGGCTTTCTCATCAATGATAACGGGGAGATTTTCAAAGCGTATTCCCCGGCCGAACAACTCGATCTGCCTGTGATTACGGGGCTGCGTTTTTCAGACCTGGAGACCGAAGACGGCGCGGCCGCCCCTCTTTTCGATGCCGTAATGAAGGTGCTCCGGATGGGCCAGGCCCCTGAATCGCTTCTGCCCAACGGCAAACTGCGGCGCATCCATGTGGACCCGGATATCGGAATCACCCTCTATGGAGAGGGATATTCCTTCGGCAGCATCCGGGCCATCAAGCTCGGGTATGAAAATTACTCCGGCAAATATCAACGTCTGCAAGACATTATCCAGTACCTGAAGGAGAACGATATGTCCGTCAATATCGATGCCATCGACCTAAACGATACGGAACGGATCGTGGTCCGCCCCTTTGCAGCCGAACCGGCTTCAGCGGATACCGGGGAGGTTTGACGTGCCGCAAGGGGGAGAAGAGATAGTCGTAGGTCTCGATATCGGCACCACCAAGATCTGCGCGGTGGTCGGCGAGGTTTCGGGAAACGACATCAATATCATCGGCATAGGAACCCATCCTTCTGTCGGGCTTCGCAAAGGGGTCGTGGTCAATATCGAATCCACGGTGCAGTCGATCAAAAAGGCGATCGAGGATGCGGAACTGATGGCCGGCTGCGAGATATCATCGGTCTATGCCGGGATCGCGGGGGGCCACATCACCGGCTTCAACAGCCGGGGAATCATCGCGACCAAAGGCAAGGAGATCACCCAGCAGGATGTGGACCGGGTCATCGATGCGGCAAGAGCCGTGGCCATTCCCATGGACCGGGAGGTGATCCATGTGCTGCCCCAGGAGTTCATAGTTGACGACCAGACCGGGATCTTCGACCCGGTGGGGATGGCCGCGGTCCGGCTGGAGGCAAAGGTCCATATCGTCACGGGCGCGGTCACTTCGGCCCACAACATTGTCAAATGTGCCAATCGGGCAGGACTCGATGTCTGTGATATCGTCCTAGAATCCCTGGCCTCCGGAGAGGCGGTTCTGGCGGATGAAGAAAAGGAGCTTGGGGCCGCGCTGCTGGACCTCGGCGGTGGAACCACGGATCTTGCCATCTTCTCCAACAAGAATATCAAACACACCTTTGTGCTGGCACTGGGGGGAAACAATCTCACCAACGACATCGCGATCGGTCTGCGCGCGCCCCTGAATGAGGCCGAGATTATTAAGCGGAAATACGGAACCTGCCTTGGGGCCGAAGTCGATCGCGACGACATGATCGAGGTTCCCGGCATGGGGGGACGAAAACCAAGGAAGCTCTCCCGGCAGATCCTGGCCGAGATTTTGAGCCCCCGGATGGAGGAGATCTTCACCCTGGTCCAGCGGGAGATCTACCGCTCGGGAATGGAGAATATCATGGCCTCGGGAATGGTGATCACCGGCGGTTCATCCTTGCTGTCAGGGGTGACAGAGGTGGCCGAGTCGATCTTCAACCTCCCCACACGATTGGGGACGCCCCGGGGCATCGGGGGCCTGGTCGATGTGGTGAACAATCCGATGTATGCCACAGGGGTGGGGCTGGTCATGTACGGGGCAAAGAATCGAAGTCTGCAGAAGTTCAGAATCCGGGACGCCCATATCTTCAATCGGATCATGAACCGGATGAAACGATGGTTTAAAGATATCATTTGACGGTTATACATAAATCGGATAGATTGTTACCATTCTTTTTTAGGGGCAGTCAATCTTTTTGAGGAGGTGGCAACAATGTTCAACCATCCGGAAAATGCCGGAAAATCAGCCAAGATAAAGGTAATCGGCGTGGGCGGCGCCGGCGGAAATGCGATCAACAACATGATCGAATCGGATCTGCAAGGGGTCAACTTTATCGTGGCAAACACCGATATCCAGGCGCTGGAAATTTCAAAGGCCCCGCTCAAGATTCAGATCGGCGACAAACTGACCGAGGGGCTCGGGGCCGGAGCCAATCCCCAGATCGGACGGGAGGCGGCTCAGGAGAGCGCAGAGGCGATTCGAAACGCGTTGAAGGACAGCCATATGGTCTTTATCACCGCGGGTTTCGGGGGCGGCACCGGCACGGGCGCGGCCTCCATCATTGCCGAAATCTGCAAGGAACTCGGGGCTTTGACCGTTGCCGTAGTCACCCGCCCATTCTCCTTTGAGGGGAGAAAGCGATCCAAGCAGGCCGAGGATGGGATCAGCGAACTCAAGGAGATCGCGGATACTGTCATCACCATCCCCAATGACCGGCTCCGGGGGCTGGCCTCGAAAAACGCCACCATGATCGAGATGTTCAAAAAGGCGGACGAAATCCTTCTCCATTCGGTCAAGGGGATCACCGACTTGATCCTGATGCCGGGGCTGGTCAATCTCGACTTTGCAGATGTGAAGACGACCATGTCCCGGGCCGGGATGGCCATCATGGGTATCGGGGTCTCGAACGGCGAGAACCGCGCGGTCGAGGCGGCCGAGCGGGCCATCTCCCATCCGCTGCTGGAGGATCTCTCCATCACCGGGGCAAAGGGTGTTCTCATGAACATCACCAGTTCCAGCAGCCTCACAATGGATGAGATGACCGAGGCGTCGGAGCGGATCTACAGCGAGGTTGGCGAGGATGCGGAGATCATCTGGGGAGCGGTGATCGACGACAATCTCGGAGACGAGATGCGTGTGACGGTGATCGCCACCGGCATCGGCTCCGGGCCCGAATCGGTCATTCCGGAGAAGCACCGGGGCGTGCATCGGTTCCAGCGCCGGGCAAAGGAGATGCGCAGAGAGCAGCCCGACTATGAAGAGCCGACCTTCATGCGGAAAAAAGAGCGGGAGATCGAGAGAGAGGCGGCCGAGTCGAATGACGAGACCATCCATAAGCCCTACCGGGGGCCCAAAGATATGGAGATCGACAACGAGGATCTCGATATCCCCACATTTTTGAGAAGGAAGGCAGATTAGCGCGGATATCGGCCGGCAGCGCTGATGGCCCGGAGACCCGACAGATCGCGCAGCACCCCTCCGGACGGTGAAATCCACCTGCAGCCTGTACCGGGTAATCCCCGGACCGGCGACATCCGGGTGATCCTCCTCTACCCCAACACCTATCCTGTGGGGATGGGAAACCTCGGCTTTCAGACTGTCTACCAGTTGATCAACGGGATCGACGGGGTTCATTGCGAGCGTACATTTCCGCAGGAGACGATGATGCGATCGGCCTGCCCGATCTCCTCTCCCATCAGGACCATCGAATCGGGCAGCAGGCTGAAGCAGGCGGATATCATTGCATTCTCCATCTCTTTTGAAAGCGACTATCCCCATCTGATTCCGATACTGATATCCGCGGGGATTCCCCTAACCGCGCAAGACCGGGACGCGGATGTACCGCTGGTCATGGCCGGCGGGGTGGCTCCACTCTTGAATCCCGAGCCCATCGCGGCCTTCATGGATCTCTTTCTTCTCGGAGAGGCCGAGGCCAATCTTCTGCTCTTCTTTGAAACCTTCAAGCGGATCGGGAAGAGTATTCCCCGGAAAGCCCGGCTGAAGGCCCTTGCCGCTGGGGTCCCCGGATGTTATGTACCCGGATTTTACACGCCTTTCTATCATGAAGACGGAACGATTTCAGAGGTCCGGGTATCTGAAGAGGAGATTCCGGAAGTCGTCTCACGCCCCTATGTTGCGGATATCTCCGAATTGCCCGCATGCAGCTCGATCATCACCGACCATACCCCTTTTGACGCCCCTTTTCTGATAGAGGTGAGCCGGGGCTGCCCCCACGGATGCCGCTTCTGCAGCGCAGGCTACATCTCCCGCCCTCCCCGGTTCCGTCCCCTGCAACTGATCTGCTCCTGCATGGAAGCGGGCGCTGCCCATACCGATAGAATCGGCCTTGTAGGAGCCGCGATCTCGGATCTGCCGGAGATAGACGAGATCTGCCGTCATGCCCGTGAACAGGATATCTCCCTTGCCTTCAGCTCCCTGAGGGCCGATGCCCTGACCCCGGCGCTGAAGAGCGCCCTTTCCGGAAGCCGGATCAAGACCGCAACCATCGCGCCCGATGCGGGCTCCGAAAGGATGCGGCGGGTCATCAACAAGGGGATCGATGAGGATCATATTCTAAAGGCTGCAGAGACCCTCATCTCCATCGACATTTTAAACTTGAAACTCTATTTTATGATAGGATTGCCGACCGAGACCGATGAAGATGTCTCGGCCATTGTGACGCTCTGCGGGAAAATCAAGGAACGGTTTCTGGCCGCAAGCCGCCCCCGGGGCCGGATGGGCCGGATCAGCGTCAGTCTCAATCCCTTTGTGCCCAAACCGGTTACGCCTTTTCAATGGGCGGCCATGCCGGACCCGAAAACATTGAAATCGCGCATCCAAAAGGTTCGTGAGGGGCTCAAGGGAATGGCCAATGTGGATCTTTCCGCAGAACAGCCTCGGAATGCCCGGATTCAGGCGCTCCTCTCCCGGGGGGACCGGCGGGTCAAAGAGCTGCTGATCCATCTCCACCAGAACAGCGGCAACTGGCCAAAGACTTTAAAGGAATTCCCATTTTTCATGGATTTTTTCGTACATCGGGAACGGGGCGCCGATGAGATCTTCCCCTGGGAGATCATCGACCACGGCGTGAAACGATCCTTTCTGCGGCGGGAGTATATGCAGGCGATCGAGGAGAAGACCTCCCCTCCCTGCAGCATGGAAGCGGACTGTATCCGCTGCGGCGTCTGCTCCAATGCTTTGGAAACGAAGACCGACGCGCCGAAAAGCAGGAATCATGCTTGATCCCGCACTGACGATCCGGTGGCTCGGCGCACTCTCCCAGGTGGAGAAGAGCCAATGGAACCGGCTGGCCTCGCCCCTTTCCACCCCCTTTATGGAATGGGACTGGCTCGATCTGCTGGAGACCTCGAGAAGCGTCGGTGCGGATACCGGCTGGATTCCCCGGCATCTGACGGTCTGGGAGGGGGATCAGCTTATGGCCGCAGCCCCCCTCTACATCAAGATCCACAGCGAGGGGGAGTTTGTCTTTGACCATCCCTGGGTCGATCTGGCCGAGCGGATGGGAATCTCCTACTATCCTAAGCTGGTGGGGATGAGCCCCTTCACCCCGATTCCGGGATACCGGTTTTTGATGGCAGAGGAGGCCGATGGAGACCATATCACGCGCCTCATGATCCAAGAGATCGACAAGCTCTGCATCGGCAACCGGATCTCCGGGGTCCATTTTCTCTATACGGACCCGGGATGGGCCGCGGGAATCATCAAATACGGCTACAGCCGATGGACCCACGGCAGCTTCACCTGGAGAGACAGGGATTATGGGTCATTTTCCGACTATCTGGCGATCTTCAAGACCAACCAGCGGCGCAACATCCGGCGGGAGCAGCGGGAGGTGGAAGAGATGGGCATCGACATCCGCGTCTATGCCAAAGATGCGATCCCCTTAGACTTCTTTCCCCTCATGCATCGGCTCTATGCCCTCACCAACGCCAAATTCGGGATCTGGGGGTGCAAATACCTGACCCCGGCCTTTTTCGAGGGGCTTGCGGAGAAGCATCGAAACCGGCTGGTCTTTGTGGCCGCGTTTTCCGAAGAGGGGGGAGAAAGCCCCATCGGAATGTCGATGCTGGTGACCAAAGGGGACCGGCTCTATGGCCGGTACTGGGGCAGCAGGGAGGAGATCCGCTCCCTCCACTTCAATGTATGCTACTATAAGCCCATTGAATGGGCCATCGAAAACGACATCCGGTATTTCGACCCCGGGATCGGCGGGATGCACAAGGTCCGCAGAGGATTTGTCGCGACCCCCAACTACAGCCTCCACCGATTCTGCGATCCGGGATTTCGAAGGATCATGCGCCACCACATGGAGGAGATCAACCGGCTGGAGATGGAGGAGATCGAAGCCACCAACGCGCGGCTCCCCTTCCCGAACCATCAGTGAGGGCCGCCTATTCCCGCTGAAGAGAGTTGATGAGAGTCGATTCCAGGATCAGGCGGGGATTCTGCCCCGTGGATTTGAGCCGCACATCGGCCTCCTGCAGACGGCTCAGGGCACAAAGGAGTTCCTCCCGGGAATACCGGTCGACCTTCTGCAGCATGAGAAAGACCGGATAGGGGCTTTTCGGATTCTTCAGGATGAGAAGATCCGTATCGACCTTGGCCTTTTTCCCCCCTTCTCCGGAGGAGAGACGCGCCTCCCACTTCTCCAGCACCAGCTTCAATTCCCCATCACATGCCCCTATGGCCGGAACGACTCTGGCCTGGAATTCATTGTAGGAGATCCCGTTATGCCAGATTCGGCCTTCAGGGCTTTCCGCAAAACTTTTCAGCATCAGCAGCCTGCGCATCCCATTGGTCAAAGCCGCCAGAATCTGCAGCGGGTACAGACCCTCCTCCAGCAGGGAGGCGAGAAAGGAGAGTGCGGCCCCAAGATCCCGATCCGTCAGGGCATTGGTAAGCTCATAGATCGGGTCCTGTCGGGTGCGCTTTAAAACCGCCTCCACATCCTCGGCCGTGATCGACTCCCGATCCCCCACATAGGAGACCAGTTTCTCCAGACTGCTGGAAAACCCACGAAGATCAAACCCGAGCATATCATACATGGCCCGATAGGCGCTCGGCTCCAGCCGCTTTCGGAGACCGGAGAGGGTCCGCCGGACCCTCTCCTGCAGCACCGCCTGCCGGGCCCCCTGATCTGCCTTGCGGTTTCCCTTGGGCACGGTGCAATCGATGGCCATTCCCCGGTCCCGGATGGCCCCATAAAGGGTCCGCCGCCGATCCACGAGATCGGCTGTGATGACGAGATGATGATTTGGCGGAAATCCCTTTTCGACGGCCATTTGAAGATCTGCCAGCTCATCTTTGGGCTTTTTTGGAAAAAGTTCCTTTTCTGTGCAATAAACGGCCAGTTCATCGAGCCAGCGGGTCTCCTGCAGCAGATCCGATCCCGACTTCAGCAGTTTGGCCGGTTCCGGAGATTCCATCAGCGCTGAAAGTTCAATCCCCTTGGCGCCCAGCAGCCCCAGGAGATATCCCGCGGCCTTTTCCAACCGATTTTCGTCGTATGCCGCTTTTGCCCGCTGAAGAAGGGCACTGTCGTCGGTTTTGGAATAGAAGATTCTTGAGTCGAGCAGGGCCACGACCTTGGGATCTCCGGTTAGGGAGAAGGTGTTGACCCGTTCGATGGCATCGTGAATCGCATCATTGTCCAGAGCATCGAGGTTGAGGCGGCGCTGGGAAGGGGTCAGGATCTTCGAGAGCAGGGTTTCAAAAGCGGCCTTGTAGAGGACCTCCTCTCCGTAGAGCAGATAGACCGGAGCGATATCCGGTTTTTCCAGATGCTTTTCCAGATCGGTGTAGCGGATTTCGGTCATAAGGCTCCCCTGGACCGGCTTCAGGTCATCTGCGGGTCTTCCCTTTTCCGGGCCTTTAACAAGAGATAGATCAGAGATGAGAAGGCGACAAGAGCGGCCAGGATGCCGATGACCTGAGAGGTGGAAAGGAAACCGAGGATATACTGCCCCCGGAAATCCCCGCGAAAGATCTCGATAATGGACCTGGTGACGCCGTAGATCAGGACATAGAGCCAGAAAATCTGGCCGTCAAACCTCTTTCGGGTCCGATAGAGCCAGAGAAAGGCAAAGATCGCGAAGTTGTTTGCGGCCGAATAGAGCTGGGTCGGGTGGAGAGGGATTCCGGTGGGCGCGAGGCTTTCAGGATGGTAGAAGGTAATGGCCCAGGGAAGATGGGCGATCTCGCCGTAGCAGCATCCGGCAAAGAAGCAGCCGAGCCGGCCGATGGCGTGCCCCAGCGCAAGCCCCGGCGCGAGAATGTCCAGTGTCCGCCACAGGGGCATGGCATGGCGCCGGATGAAAAAGGCGGCCGTGGCGAATGCGGCCAGAAACCCGCCATAGAAGACGAGGCCGCCATTCCAGATCTTGAAGATCTCCAATGGCGCATCGATAAAGGATTGGGGCTCCACAATGACGTAGAAGAGCCTGGAGCCGATGATCGCGGATATCAGCAGATAAAAGCAGAGATCGGTGATACGATCGGGACTCTCCCCGAGCCGCCGGGCCTCCTTTTTGGCGGCCCAGATGCCGGCCAGAAAGCCGAAAGCCAGCATAAGCCCGTAGGTATAAAGGGATATCTTTCCCAGCTTCAACAGAACAGGATACATAATTGGATCAGACCGAATCGGGCAATCTGCCCGTGATTATATGGATGGCAAAGAGGATCACACCGACCGTAATTGCGCTGTCTGCCACATTGAACGCGGGCCACTGATATTCGCCGATGTAAACCAGCAGAAAATCGACCACCTTTCCGAAGCGGACCCGGTCGATCAGATTGCCGACCGCTCCGCCGAAAATCAGGGAAAAGGCCGCCAGGAGCCAGGGATAGGTCCGGGGGGTCTTATGGTAGAAATAGAGCACCAGCAATGCAGCCAATGAGGAGACCCCCAGAAAAAGAATTTTTCGTACCCAGAGGCTTTCCACGGCAAAGAGGCCGAACGCGCCCCCGGGATTATGTATATGGGTGATGCTGAAAAACCCTTTGATAACCGGAATCGAACCATAGAGCGGCATGGATTCGAGAATCATCCACTTTGTGATCTGATCCAGAAAGATGATGGCGACAGCGATCAGCACGAGGCGCAGATATTTCCCCCTCTCCCCCTGAGGGCCGGGGCTCGAATCCGATTCCATTCCTACATCATCTCTTTGAATTCTTTCAGGTTCTTCTTACAGCGCGCGCAGACTTCCGGATGATCTTCAAAGGTTCCCACAGAGGTATCCCGCACCCAGCACCGGGTGCATTTCTCCCCGGACGCGGGCGCAGTGGCGATCCATAGCCCTTCCACCTCCCGGCTTTCCACGCCATTCTCCGGCTTTTCCGCGGCCAGAGCGACCTCCGACACGATGAAAACGGGCCGAAGCTCGTCCGCATAATCTCTCAGCAGAGCGCCGAGGGAGGGATTATCCGCATAGAGGATGACCGCGGCATCCAGGGAGTGGCCGATCTCCTTTTTGGCCCGGCTGGCCTCCAGAACCCGGCTAACCTCGGAACGGATCTCGAGCAGTTGCTCCCAGCGCCGCCCCAGTTCATCATCATTCCACCCCTCCCTGAATTTCGGCAGAGCGGTCAGATGAACGCTGTCAGGACGCTTTGCCAAAAGGGGCATGAAGCTCCAGATCTCCTCCGCGGTAAAGGGGAGCAGGGGCGCCATCAGGCGGACCATCGAATCGAGAATGAGGTATATGGCGGTCTGGGCGCTGCGCCGCGCGGTCGACGTCGGCGGCGAGGTGTAGAGACGATCCTTCAGGATGTCGAGATAGCGGGCCGAAAGATCCACGGTGCAGTAGTTATAGAGGGCATGGTAGAGCATATGAAACTCATAAGCATCATAGGCCCGGTTTCCCTTGCGGATGAGTCCGTTCAGCCGGTGCAGCGCATACCGGTCGATCTCCCGCATTTTCGAAATCTCCACCGCATCGGCCGCGGGATCGAAGTCGAAGAGGTTGCCGAGGATGAATCTGCATGTATTCCGGATGCGCCGGTACGCGTCGCTGAGCTGCTTCAAGATATTGTCGGAGATCCGGATATCATCCCGGTAGTCGGTAGCCGAGACCCATAGGCGCAGGATCTCCGCGCCGTACCGGTCGATCACCGACTTGGGCGCGATGACGTTTCCGACCGATTTGGACATCTTCCGGCCGCTCTCATCCACCACGAAACCGTGGGTCAGCACCGCGTCATAGGGGGCACGATCCCGGGTGCCGACCGCGGTCAGCAGAGAGCTGTGGAACCATCCCCGATGCTGATCGCTCCCCTCCAGGTAGAGATCGGCCGGCCACCGAAGGTAATCTCTGGCCTCCAGCACCGCGGCATGGCTCACCCCGGAATCGAACCAGACATCTAAGATATCGGTCTCCTTCTCGAAATTTGAGCCGCCGCACTTTCCGCAGGCGGTACCCTGAGGAAGAAGATCCTCTGCCGGCGTGTCGATCCAGATATCCGCGCCATGCTCTTTGAAGAGTTTATAGACCTTTTGGACCGTCTCCTCGTTCACCAGCAGTTCCCCGCACTCCCCGCAGAAGAAGACGGTGATGGGAACCCCCCAGGCCCGCTGCCGGGAGACACACCAGTCGGGCCGGTTCTCGATCATCCCGTAGATCCGCTCCCTGCCCCAGTGGGGAATCCACTCCACCCGGTCGATCTCCGCCAGAGAACGCTGCCGAAGGCCGGTCTTATCCATGGAGATAAACCATTGCGGGGTGGCCCTGAAGATCACGGGTCTTTTGCACCGCCAGCAGTGGGGATAGGAGTGGGTCATGCTCTCCTCTGCCAGCAGTGCCCCCTTCTCCTTCAAGGTCTTTGTGATATTCGGATTGGCATCGAAGACGAACTGTCCAATGAAGAGATCGGCCTCCTCGGTAAATCTGCCGGCATCATCCACCGGCGAATAGACATCGAGGCCGTATTCGAGCCCTACCTCATAATCCTCCCGGCCATGTCCGGGCGCGGTATGGACGCAGCCGGTTCCGGCCTCGAGGGTCACATGGTTCCCTAAGATGATCAGAGACTCCCGGCCATAGATGGGATGGAGGGCATGTTTCCGCTCCAGGTCGGCCGCGCGCAGCTCGCCGATGATGGTATAATCGGACACGGAGAAGGTCTCCATGCAGGATTCCACAAGATCCCGGGCAACGATCAGCACCTCGTCGTTTCCGATATCCACTCTGACATCCACGGCCGCATAGACAAAATCCGGATGAAGAGCGATGGCGAGGTTGGCCGGGATGGTCCAGGGGGTTGTGGTCCAGATGACCACCGATACCTTTTTGCCGGAAAGCGCCGGCAGAAGCCCGGAAAGATCCTCTTTCATCGGGAATTTCACGAAGATGGATGGTGACTTCTCATCCGCATACTCGATCTCGGCCTCGGCCAGAGCAGTTCCGCAGGAGCAGCACCAGTAGATCGGCTTCTTGCTCCGGAAGAGGCTGCCGTTGAGCGCGAACTTCCCGCACTCCCGCGCGATCACGGCCTCATAGTCATAGCTCATGGTCAGATAAGGGTTGTCCCACTCCCCCATCACCCCGAGCCGCTTGAACTCCTCCCTCTGGACATCGATGAATCGCTCGGCATAAGCCCTGCACTGCCGCCGGATATCCGACTGGCTCATCCCGGCCTTTTTGGACCCCAGCTCCTTGTCCACATTGTGCTCGATGGGAAGGCCGTGGCAGTCCCATCCCGGCACATAGACCGCATCGAATCCGGCCATCTGCCGGCTTCTGACGATGATATCCTTCAAGATCTTATTCAACGCCGTGCCGATATGGATATGGCCGTTGGCATAGGGAGGGCCGTCGTGGAGGATAAAGGGGTGCCGTTCCTGGGCCTTTGAAACCTCTCGAATCCGCTCGTAAAGGCGCTGCTCTTCCCAGTTGTTCAACTGCTCCGGCTCCCGTTTGGAGAGGTTGGCCTTCATGGGAAAACGGGTGGCCGGCAGGTTCAGGGTCTTTTTATAGTCCTTCTTATAATCCATCGAGCCTCCAAGGAGTTTGGAAGTAGAGTCGTAAAATAATGAAATTTAGTCGCAATGGCGCCGTCTGTCAAGACAATTCAGAGGGTTAAAACCCCATTTCCCAAAAAGCCGGCGAAAAATCGATCAACAGAACAGAAGAAGGTTGACGGGAACATGGATTATCCTGTATGAAGTTATCACTTATGGTAAGAAAGAAGATCACGAAATGGTATGTTATGCAGTAGAAAGGGAACAACGAGATATCGAACGGGTCCGTGGAAAAAGATCTCCAGGCAGAAAACCAGACAGGATAATGGACAGAACAATAAGAAAAATAATGGATTCGCCTGATAATAAAGATGATAAAACAATGAAAAGACCAAATTTTTCAAAAAACCTTCTGCTGATCTTTGGCGCGGATACCCTGCTGGTAATGAGCGCATGGTATACGGCCCATCTTCTCCGCTTCAACTTCGACATTCCGCCGAACCACATGCGGAATATCCTCTCCCTCTTTCCCGAACTGATCCTCATCAAAATCTGCACATTCTATTCCTTTGATCTCTACAGGGGAATGTGGCGGTATGCGAGCATCGACGATCTCTTTCGGGTGATCGCGGCTTCGGGAATGGCCTCGCTGATCTTCTTTTTCTACATTCTCTCCTTTCAAGGCCTTCATGGAATCGCCCGTTCCGCGTTTGTGATCGACCTGCTTCTCACGGTCATCCTGATCGCGGGCTGCCGCTTCAGCGTCAGGCTCTTTTTCCAGATTGCCAAAGAGGACGAGCCGGTCTGCACCGCGGCCATCAATCTCTTCCGCAACGGACCTCAAAAGCGAAATGGAAAAAACCTCCTGATCATCGGTGCAGGGGATTACGGCGAGAAGATCTATCGGGAGATCCGGGACAATGCCCGGCTCCAGTACAATGTCGTAGGATTTGTAGATGATGATCCGAACAAAATCGGAAAAAAGATCCATGGCAAGCCGGTATTGGGCCCCACAAGCCAGGTCCATGAGATTGCGGCCCGTCTCCGAGCCCAGGAGGCGCTGATTGCGATCTCCTCCATCAGCGCCGAAGATATCCGGAGCATTGTCGGCTGCTGCGAACGGAGCGGCATAACCTTCAAGACGCTGCCCGGCATGGGGGAGATGATCGACGGGAAAGTCAGCGTCAAAGCCATCCGCGATGTTGCCTTCCGGGATCTTTTGGGCCGGGAGGTGATCCGCCTCGAGGAGAAGCGGATCGGGGCATACATAGAGGGATCTCCGGTGATGATCACCGGCGCCGGAGGCTCCATCGGATCTGAACTCTGCCGCCAGATATGTCGGTTTCATCCTGAAAAAATCATCCTGTTCGAGCGGGCGGAAAGCCCTCTTTACGAGATCGAGATGGAGCTTAGATCCGATTTCCCCGGCATCGAGATCATCCCGCTGCTAGCAGACATCCGGAACCGGAACCAGATCGCCTCTGCATTCGAGACCTATGGCCCCAAGGTCGTCTTCCATGCGGCCGCGTACAAGCATGTGCCGATGCTGGAGATGCACCCCTGGGAGGCCGTGATCAACAACGTCATCGGCACCCGAAATATGGTGGAGGCGGCAGACCATTACGGGGTGGAGCGCTTTGTCCTTGTCTCGACCGACAAGGCGGTGCGGCCCTCCAATGTGATGGGGGCCACCAAACGGGCTGCGGAGCTGCTGGTTCAGGGCCAGAATCTCTGCAATCTTTCAAAGACCAGCTTTATCACGGTCCGTTTCGGCAATGTGGTGGGCAGCGTAGGCAGTGTGGTCCCGCTCTTCAAAAAGCAGATCGAAAGAGGCGGGCCCATCACCGTGACCCATCCCGACGTGATCCGCTACTTCATGACCATTCCCGAAGCCTGCCAGTTGATCCTCCAGGCCGGGGCCATGGGACAGGGGGGTGAGATATTCATTCTCGATATGGGCAGACCCATCAAGATCGTGGATATGGCCCGGGATCTCATCACCTTCTCCGGTCTGAGGCCCGATAAGGACATCAAGATCAAATTCATCGGCCTGAGACCCGGAGAGAAGCTCTATGAGGAGCTGATCACCGAGGGGGAGAACATCGTGCCGACCCACCACAAGAAGATCATGGTGCTCAAGGGAGAGTCCTGCAGCCCCAAGGTGTTGAACGGGAACATCGATGCGCTGGAGCAGGTGGCGCTGAATCAGGATCAGGAGCGGATTCGGTTGAAGCTACAGGAGATCGTTCCGGAATTTCTTCCCCGGAGAAACGTCTTGGACCTCCCCAAAAAGGCCGCATCCGACTGAAATAATATCTGCCGCAGATGAAAAATCGCTTTGGCACATGCCGAATCTGAAAAACCGATTTACTTTTTTACAACGGTCACTTTTAAAACGATCATTGGAGGAGATGAATGTCATCATATGAGAATATCCTTTTGGACAGTAAAGAGGGAATCGCCACCATCACCTTCAACCGCCCCAAAGCTCTGAACGCCCTCAACAGAGCGCTTCTGGGGGAACTTTCCGATGCTCTCGATGACATTGCCGGAGATGAAGAGATCCGGGTGCTGATCCTCACCGGCGCCGGAGACAAGGCATTCGTGGCCGGGGCAGACATCTCGGAGCTGGCCACCTTTGATGCGCTCCAGGGAAAAGTCTTTGCCCGGCAGGGGCAGCAGGTCTTTGCCAAACTCCAGGAGCTTTCCATCCCGGTGATCGGGGCCGTCAACGGCTTTGCTCTGGGCGGCGGCAGCGAGATCGCGCTGGCCTGCGACTTTATCTATGCATCGGAAAATGCGAAGTTCGGTCTGCCGGAGATCACGCTGGGCCTGATTCCCGGGTTCGGCGGAACCCAGCGCCTTCCCCGGCTCATCGGCCCCAACCGGGCCAAGGAGATGATCTATACCGGAAAGATGATCAGTGCGGCCGAGGCCCAAAGCATCGGCATGGTCAATCGGGTGCTGCCGGCAGACGGTCTGATGGATGCGGTCATGGAGACGGCCAAGGCCATCGCGGCCAAGGGAAAGGTCTCTCTGCGCGCGGCAAAGGGGGCCATCAATACCGGTCTGAATGCGGATCTGGATACCGGCTGCCGGATCGAATGCGACGCTTTTGCCCTCTGCATGGCCAGTGAAGATGCAAAAGAGGGAACCAAAGCCTTTCTTGAAAAGCGGAAACCTGAATTCAAAGGGTCATTGAAATAGCGATCCTATTTTTTTTCAACCCCTTTCGCGGATAAAACCGGCAGCCGAAGAGATATTTTCTCAGGCTGCCTTTTCTTTTCAGGCCGGCAACCGGTATCGGATCACTCATGTCTGAAGCGGGGCGAGTTACCAGGGCCGCGGGGGTGGTGGGCGCGGCCACTTTTCTGAGCCGGATCTTCGGCTTTGTCCGGGATATGGTCATCGCAGGATTTTTCGGGGCCGGATTAGGCTCCGATGCCTTTTTTGTGGCCTTCCGGATTCCGAATCTCCTTCGACGGCTATTTGCCGAAGGTTCCTTGAGCATCGCGTTCATTCCGGTCTTCACCGATTACCTTCACCACCAGGGGAGAGAAGAGGCATACCGGTTTGCGGGATCGACCTTTCGGCTCCTCTCCATTATTCTTGCCGGAATCATCCTCATCGGCATGATCTTCTCTCCGCAGCTCGTCCGGATCATTGCGCCAGGGTTCGCGGACTCGCCGGAGAAAATCGTGCTGACCGCGCACCTGACCCGGATCATGTTCCCATATGTCTTCTTCATCTGTCTGGTGGCCCTCTGCATGGGTGTGCTGAACACACTGGATCATTTCGCGGCCCCGGCCCTTGCCCCGGTCTTTTTGAACATCTCGATGATCCTGTCGATCTTCACCCTCTCTCCGTTCATGGAGAATCCCATCGAAGGTCTTGCCGTCGGCGTATTGATCGGCGGGCTTCTCCAGTTCCTTCTGCAGATCCCTTTTCTGGCCAAAAAAGGATTCTACCTGTGGAAGAAGGCCGGGATCTGGCATCCGGGGATCGAGCGGGTGGGAAGATTGATGCTGCCGACGGTCTTCGGCTCTGCGGTCTATCAGATCAATATCCTGGTGGGAACACTGCTGGCCTCCCTGCTGCCCGAGGGAAGCGTCTCCTACCTCTATTATGCGGACCGGCTGGTTCAGTTTCCCCTGGGGATCTTCGCGATTGCAACGGCCACCGCAGTCCTTCCGAGCCTCTCCCGACAGGCTTCTGCCGGAGAGATGACCGCACTGGGCCACACTTTCGCCCATGCCATGAACCTGATCTCCTTCATCACCCTCCCCTCTCTTGTGGGGCTGATCGTTCTGCGGGAGCCGATCATCACGCTCCTCTTCCAGCGGGGGGCATTTGACATGGCCGCGGTCCGGCAGACGGCCGACGCGCTGCTCTACTACAGCATGGGACTCTGGGCATTCTCCGCGGTGCGGATCGTGGTCTCGACCTTCTATGCTCTTCAGGATACCAAGACCCCGGTGAAGATCGCGATCGTCTCCATCATCGCCAATATTCTGCTGGCCATGCTCCTGATGATTCCCCTGAAACATGGTGGGCTGGCCCTGGCCACCTCCATTGCCTCGATGATCAACCTGATGCTGCTGATGCGGGTGCTACGGAAGCGGCTCGGGACAGCCGGCTGGGGCAGGATTCCGGAATCTACGTTGAAATCGGCCATCGGATCGGCGGTCATGGGCGGTGCGGTCTGGTGGATCGCGTCCCTTCTCATTCCCCATCCGGGAATCTCTTCGTGGGATCTGCTGATCGGGCTCGGGGTCAGCATCGGCGCGGGAATGATCCTGTACGCTCTGCTGGCCATTCTCATGAAAAGCCCGGAACTGGGGGTTGTGGCGCAATTGATAAAGGGCCGCAGGGGGAAAGCGGTGCTTCCCGAAGCTGCGGATCAATCCCGTTGACTTGATCCGCCCCATTCGATAGACTTCA
>JAABSZ010000082.1:0-16109 GCA_011390135.1 Desulfobacteraceae bacterium
CCCCACTTCCGATGCGATCCAGGGGAAGGCCGCGGTTCTGCGGCTGACCGCATCATCGGTGATTCCGGGCTATCCGGTTCTGAAGACCTTTGAGGATTTCTTCGTGCCCGGGTTCCCGGTGGGAAGGCTCGTCTTCTGCGATCCTGATGCGCTGCTCACCTCTGACGCGGTGATCGCGGCCATCGAGAAGTCTCAGTTGAAGCTGCCGGCCTCCACCACCATCACCAGCGACGGCAGCATCCTCATCAGCCCCCATCGGGTGGTCTGTGATCTCAAAGGGCCTCTGGACCGAAAGACCCTGAGCCGGATTCTCTTCAAGGAGGAGGGCCGGGAGATCCTCAACCGGTATCAGCTCCGGCGCCGGGTGAGTGCCCTGACCATACCGGCCGGCCAGGGGGTTATCACCACCTGTTCCATGTATCTCAACGAACACTATGTGGTACTCCAGAGCCGCTCCAATGCAACGCTTGCCTTGGGCAGCCATCTCCCTGCCACTTTGTTGGACCCGATCAAGACCCGGGGCATCCGCATCTATCTGGAGATCGTCAACAACAGCCGCCATCCCCTGGTCAACCCGCTCATTTTAGCGAAGATCTACCGGGCCCCAAAAAGCCGGCCTTTGGGCCCAAGCCCCTTTATCAACGGAAAGATCCGCTATTCCTACTCGCAGATGAAGAGGCTGCAGAGCCGCTTTCCGGAAAAGGGGCCGGCCACCTGCCACTATCTCGACAAATCGGCCGCTCTGCTTCCGGCAGAAGATACCGATGCCGAAGATGCAGATATCAAAGGGGCTCTTATCCTGAAAAACGGCCCCCCACAGCCCTGCCCCGTCAGCCGGGCCTCCTGCGCGATCGCGCGGCAGGACTTCTCCCTGAAGAGCGCCTGCACCCATCTCTATGCCACCGCAAAGATCAGGGACGAGATCAAAGCCGATATCAGGGCCGAGATCAGGGCCGAGATCAAAGAAAGACCCGGCGCCATCGCGCTCCAGTATTTCCCGAATATCCTGGAACACATCGATATCGTCAATCTGGCCAAAGAGGGGCTTTTAGAGGCCATCTACTTCTTCCACCCCTCGTGCGAGCATGGCCCCTTTCTCTCCCAGCTCGATCATCATCGGCTTCAGGAGTATCATGCATTCGGGGTGGATGTCTTCTGGGTGTCGGATCTCACCAAAAACCTGATGGTCCATACCATGCGGGACGGCAAAGGATATTTCGTGACCACGGAAAGGCTCGCCGATTTCCACAAATCGATGCTCTTCGCGTTTTACGGCTCCACAAAGCCCTTATCCGGGGCCGGAGTGAAACGGCTGGGAAAGCTGATGGATGCGCTCATCCGCTTCTGGGGCAAGAACATCGGCATCGTGACGGGCGGGGGCAGCGGCGTGATGGAACATGCCAACACCTTCGCGAGAAAGCGGGGGATTCTGTCGGGTGCAAACTATCTCGACATCACGGATCAGGCCATGACCACCGATGTCGATTTCTGCCAGGTCTTTCAGGCCTCCTGCCGCCACAGCCGGCAGAAGTGGTTCGAGATCGCCTCCTTTCCCATCTTCAATGTGGGAGGGCTGGGATCACTGGAGGAGCTGGGGATCACCCTCTGCAACATGAAGCTTGCCATCATGGAGCCGGTTCCGGTAGTACTCTTCGACAGCGACGGGGACGGGAGCTTCTGGGGGGGAATCTCGCATCAGATCAAGGAGATGATCGCACAGGCCCGGGCCCCGGAGTGGATCGGGGAGAATCTGATCATCACCGGAGATCCGGAGAAGGTGATCGCGGCCTATCGGGAGCGGCTGCAGCTCTTTTAGCCTCTATCTATCCGATGTAGAATCAAACAGGATTTCACCGTTATAGCCGAAAATTACCCCCCGAACCTGGATTCCCGGCCCGGCAAATTCGGCCCCGGCCCCAACCATCTCCCTTCCCACCTGGTCGATGATCCCAGTATCCCCCTTGGGATCTCTTTCCATGATGATATCAAAGGCATGGCGTGCGGTATTGGCCGTCCTCACCGCATCGGCAAACGATTTATCGCGGGTGAATCTCTCCACCCATCGAGAGAGGTTGTCCAGGGTCAATTCCGATGTGGCCGCGTGGGTATGGGGAATCTTCTGTGCCATCTTCACGGCCTTTCCGAAAAAGACCGCAAGCGTCACCTTTTCAATACCGGATCTGCCGGCTGCCTGCAAAGAAGCCCTGAAGAAATCCCCGATCTGGACGAATGTTTCCTCCGGCAGATGGGGCCACTGCGTCTGGGCCAAACGCTCGCTTCTTCTTCCGGTGGAGAAGACGACTTCGGTGATTCCCATTGCCGCGGCCACCGAAAGGGAGGATTCGATGGTCGCGATATAGGCCGCATGGGACATGGGCCGGACAATGCCCGTGGTTCCGAGAATGGAGATGCCGCCGATGATGCCGAGCCGATGGTTCAGGGTCTTTTTCGCCAATTCCTCCCCTCTGGGGACAAAGATTTCCACAGCCAGACTGCCGGTATGGCCGGAATCTTCAATCGATTCCAGAACCGCCTCCTGAATCATTCTCCTGGGCCCGGCATTGATGGCCGGCTCTCCGGGAGAGACCTCAAGCCCAGGCTTTGTCACCCGCCCTACCCCTTTCCCGCCGGTGAAAAGGATCTCCCCGGGCGCTCCATCCTTCAACAGCCGGACCACCGCGCCGATCTCGGCCTTGTGGGTCACATCCGGATCATCTCCTGCATCCTTTATAATGGTGCATCTTGCGGTATCTGAATCCAATTTCTCACAGGAATGGACAGAGATGGCCGTGGTCTCTCCGGTGAGAAACCGGATCGTCACCACAGCCGGCGCGCTTCCTTTTATCAGAAAACGCAGCGCCCCTTTTACCGCGGCCGCCGCGGCTGCGCCTGTTGTAAAGCCGGATTTCAATTTTGGAGTTTCGGAAGAAGAAGCATTCATGGGGCAAAGATAGCGCAACCCGCATCAAAAGGCAACCATCGCAAAAGGCCACCCTCATAAAACAATAATCGCAATATCCGTGCAAAAAGAATTTCCTGCCGGCCCGAGGTTCTTGACAGAAACCCAAACTTCTTCTATAGATTGTATAAATGGCATAAACCCACAATTCACAGAAAGGCCACCTGATGACCGATTCCGATATTCTCAACGGCAAAAAAATTCTGATCGTCGATGACGAGCCGGATATTCTCGATTCTCTGGAGGAGATGCTGGAGATGTGCGAGGTGGACCGGGCGTCGGATTACGAGAGTGCGGTGATACTGCTCGATGAGAACCGGTATGACATCGCAGTCCTCGATATCATGGGCGTCAACGGATACGACCTGCTCGACATCTCCCGTCAGAAAAAGATTCCTGCGGTCATGCTGACGGCCCATGCCCTGAGCGCGGATCACTTTGTCAAGTCGATCGAGGAGGGGGCATGGGCCTATCTGCCCAAGGAGAAGCTCCACGAGATCGACACCTTCCTGATCTACATCTTCGAGGAGCTGGAACGGAAAAAGGGCCGCGGTCTCGGCAGATGGTACGGCCGTCTCAAGGGGTATTTCGAAAGGAAATTCGGCCCCGGCTGGCTGGATCAGAAGGAGATTGGCCTCTGACCGGGCCGCTTTTAAAGATCGGTTTGGGGAAACGGTCCTTTGGTAAATACCGGATCTTGAAAGAGCAGGGAAAAGATCGTCTCCCCGGATGAGAGGCAGGCCTGGCGATCCGGGACATGGGAACACGCGGAAATCCGGCCCGGGCAGATATCGTCTTCCGTGGGAAGATAAGGGCATCGCCTGGTTTTCAGCTCGATGGAGAAGCCGAATCGCTCCGAAAAGATATGGGCCCTGAGAAGATCGGAGCCGGAGCCCCCGGCATTGAATGCATAGGGTCTGCCCGAGGAGTAGCGGCTGGTCTCCTGCACATGGTAGAAGCCGCCGAAGATCAGGCTCCGATTCTCTTCGATGATGCCGGTTCCGAAATCGTGAAACCGGATAGAAATACCATCGGGATTCTCCAGGGATTCAACAATGATCCTTCCCTCATCCGGGGTATTCTCCACCCCGTTTTTCAACATGCCGGCACAGATCTTCTCCAGCACGCTTCTGTCCATGTAGAGCAACGCCTCTGGTGCAAAACCGCGGAGAATCTCTACCATTCGATTCCCCATAGCGGCCTCCGCCCCTCGGCAGATCTCCTCCAGGAAATCGGTCAGGGGAATGGGTACAAGCTGGATCACCTCCCGCGTATTGACGATATCTGCCACCTGATCCTCGATCCGAACCAGCCGATCCAGATTCCGCCGGCCCCTCTCCAGGCTCTTTTCAATCCCTGTGATCCCTGCGGCCCCACTCTTCTTTGAAACGATCTCCAGCACAGAGCCGAGCACGGCAATAGGCGTCTTCAGCTCATGGGAGAGATGGTCGATCATCTTGTCCTTGGCCCGATTCAGGGCTTTCAGCTCTTCAAATGCCCGTTCCAGTGCCTCATGGGTCAGGGAGTTTTCAATCGCGGACGCGGCAAACGAGGCCAGCGTGTTGAAGAGCTTCAGCTCCGAAGCGGTGTACTGCAGCGGATCATCACTGCTGATGGTCATCACCCCGATGATCCGGTCCGCGATCTTCAATGGCGCGCAGATTATAGATCTCACCGGATGCTCGCCCGAGAGATAGCGGTCATCTTCCTGCATCTCGTTGACGATCTCGGCCTTTCCGCTGTTGAAGACATGGCCGGCGATCCCTTTTCCCGGTTCCAGCCGAACCTTATTGGCAGACTCCCGGCCCCGGGCCGCAATGATATTGAAGCGGTTCGTCTCCGCATCCATCAACATCACCGATGCCGAGTTTCCCCGGATGCATCGGATCGCCTCATCCAGAACCAGGGAGCCCACCCGCTTCAGCGCAAGGCTTGTGGTGATCCGTTCCGCGACATTATAGAGAAGATTGATCTCCTTGTACCGATCCAGGGTCTCCCGGATCAATGACCGCTTCTCCTGTTCCTCCGCAGCCAGATATTCCAGCAGAGCAGCGACAAGGGGAGCCGCTTTTCCTCGGCCCACCCGGCCGATCACCTCTTTTTCCAGCCGGACAGGCACACCCCGCGCCTCCCCATCGCTTCGACTCCCGAAAAGAAGGTTCCCATCTTGGTCCATTACCCACAGCAGCGCTCCAAAGAGCCTCTCATATTCTTCCATCAGAGCGAGAACCCCGGGTCTTCGAAAAAGCTTTTTCAGGATCTTAGACACGATTCTCCCCGGCCTCCCGGTTCTCCGTCAGCACGATAAATCGAACCGACTCCGCCACGATCCCCTCCCGAATCAGTCGCATCAGGATCTTCGGGGTATTCTGATCCAGAGGCTGCACCACGATCATATCCGCGCCGGCCCTAACCGCGGCTCTGAAGGCCTGGGGTGTGGAATCGATCCTCTCCACCCGATACCCGTGCGCGTCGAGAACATCCCCGAGAATATGGATGGTCCCGTTACTGCCATCCCCCACCAGGATATTGTTTTGAAAGGCCCGCTGCACCAGAAGCCGATCCACCTCGGCCAGAAGCACGTCCGGGTCCAGGGGCTTGTTAAGATAGCTCTCCACCCCGAGATCCGCGGCCCGCTTCCGGTCTGAAAGGACCGAAAGGATGATGATGGGAATGTGGCGGGTTCCCGGATCACTCTTGAGAACCGCTGTTACATCGAAGCCGTTGAGATCGGGCATCTTTACATCGAGAATGATCAGATCGGGCAGTTGTTTCTTGATCCTTCGAATGGCTGTTTTTGCATCCCCGGCCTCGGCCACTCGATAGGATTTTCCCTCCAGCACCTGCCGGATCAGCTCGCGGATATTCGGGTCGTCATCCAGAATGAATACGGTTCTCCCCTGCTGGAGGGGGAGAGTCTCTCCGGTTGCGGACCACTTCTTCATCTGGGCCGTGGCCGCGTTGAGATCCATGAAGATGATCTGCTCCGGGGCCTCGTGGCTCGGCAGGGTAAAGGAGAAGATGCTGCCGCTGTTGGGTTTTCCCTCGGCCCATATCCTGCCGCCGTGATGCTCCACGATCTCCCGGCAGATGGGAAGCCCCAGCCCTGTCCCCTTGGGCTTGTCCGTCAGGGTATCCCCCACCTGCTTGAACTTGTCGAAAACCCTCTCCAGATCCGCCTCCTGAATTCCGATGCCGGTATCTTCGACACTGACCGTAACGCTTCGCCGCTCCGGCCGCACCCGGCAGGTGACCGCGCCCGACGGGGTGAATTTGGCCGCGTTGGAGAAGAGATTGGTCATCACCTGAATCAGCCGGCCCCGATCCCCTTGAACCAGAGGAAGCCCCTCCTCTATCTCCAGGTGCAGATCCACCCCTTTCCCCTCTTCAAAGAGGGGCGCGACCGATGTCGCGGCCTTGCGCACCACATCCTCCACCGAAAGGGGAACCATCTGCCACTCCATGCGGCCCGCTTCGATCTTTGCGATATCGAGTACATCGTTGATCAGTGCGGTCAGCCGCTCCCCTTCGGAGATGATGATGTCGATATTCTCCCCCACCTGCTTTGCCGCTCGCTCCACCTGGGGGGAATCGGTTCTGATATTTTCCAGCAGAATATTTTTGTACCGCTTCCTGATGATCTTTGCAAAGCCGACCACCGAGGTGAGCGGGGTCCGGAGTTCATGAGAGACCGTGGAGAGAAAATCGGTCTTGAGCCGCTCCGACTCCTGCACCTTGATCATCGCCTTTTTCAGCTCGCTCAGATCCCGGACCACCGCGACGCTCCCGATCGTCTTTCCCTGGGAATCCTTCAGCAGGCTGACCGACATCTCGACCGGCCGGATAGTGCCGTCGCTTCGGAAGAGGCGGGTTTCATGGCGCCGCACGGCCCCTTCGGACCGGAGTCGATTGAGCAGATCCCGGAGCTGCTGCTGATCCGGGTAGAGTTCAAAGGCCGATTTCAGGTAGAGATCCTTGCTCTCCCAGCCGAAAAAGATCTCCGTCATCCGGTTCCATTTCACAAACCGGCCCTGAGTATCGACCATCGCGATGGGATCGGCCGAGCTTTCAAAGACATTCTCCAGATACTCTTTGGCCCGACGAAGCTCCTCCTCCATCCGCTTCCGGTCCGAGATGTCCCGGATCACCTCGATGGCCCCGATGGCTCTGCCCTGGGCATCCTGGAGCACCCCGGCCGTTGCATAGAGATAGCGGCCTCCGCCCGGAAGGGCCGGGGTGTAGTTCTCTCCAGTGAGGGTTTTGTTCTCGGGATCTTTGCAGATCATCGGGTATCGCTTTTCAAATTCCCCGTCGGCCTGCCCCACCAGATCGATGAGTATCGGCCGGGGATCTCCGTAAAAAGGGATCGCATATTCATGATCCCCTCTGCCCAGCATTTCCCCGGCACTGACGCCGGTCAACTGTTCTATGGCCCGATTCCAGGCGATCACCTTTCCCGTGATATCGATGATAAAGGCCGGGTCCGGCAGGATATTGAGAAGATCATGAAACTTCTGCTCCGACTCCTTCAGCGCGGCCTCGGCCTTCTCCCGGCCCGTGATCTCCACCTTCAAGGTCTCGGTGGTGGACGCCAGGGCCTCGGTGCGCTCCCTGACCAGCTCCTCCAGATGATCCCGGTGGCGTCTCAGCTCCTCTTCGGACTGCACCCGCTCGATGGCCATCGCGATCTGCTCCGAGACAAAGGTGAGGATATTCTTCTCCTCGTCACCGTAACGCACCGACTCGGAATAGGTCAGCACCGCGAGTACCCCGACTGCCTTTCCCTTTGTGATCAGCGGGACCCCGAGCCAGTCGACCGTAGGCTCGCCGATCAGCTCCAGCTCATTCGATGCCACCAATTCGGCAAAGACCTTTTTCGAGGCCAGCAGCGGCTTTTTGGTCCTGAGTACATACTCCGTCAGCCCCCGTGCCGGTTTCCGATCGACCCGATTCGTGTCATACTCATCCACGCTGTAGGAAAAGCGGATTCTATCGGTCTTTTCATCATACCGGGCGATGTATAGATTTTTGGCCGGCATCAGTTCGTCCACGATCCCGTGAATGGCCTCGAACAGGGCCGGCAGGCGCTTGGCTGTATGGGCCGCTTCGGAGATCTGATATAATGAGTTGAGGAGCTTTTCCATGCGCAAATCCCTCGGAATGTTTTGCGAATGCTTCATCGCTTCAGTCCCAGAACCTCTCTCGCTCTCTCCAGCACCTCGTCCGGATCAAAGGGTTTGGTCATGTACAGATCGGCCCCTGCGGCCCTCCCCTTCTCCTTGTCAAACTCCTGTCCTTTGGCCGTGAGCATGATGATGCAGATCCCTTTCATGCTGCAATCGTTTTTCACCCGTTCGCAGACCTCGAACCCGCTCATCTCCGGCATCATCACATCGAGAAAGACCAGCTCAGGCCGATCCCGGCAGATGATATCGAAAGCCGTTCTCCCATCCCCTGCCAGAAGCAGCTCGACACCCTCCTCCTCCAGATCCTCCAGGGTCTGCTCCAGAAGTTGCCGGATATGGGGTTCATCATCTACGATCAGTACCTTGGGCATCCCTCGAATCTCCTGCTGAAGAACTCTCAATATATGAATGGCATATTGTTCCCTTCTTCTATAGCACTGTCGGACCATAGATGCAAAAAGTTTGTTCGAACAGAGCCTTAAGTCCTCCCCTGCAGATCGTCGGGAATGTGGCAAACAGGGCTTGCAATAATGAATCGGGTGTGGTAATTGGCAATGATTGGAAATTTAGATACTGAATGATACACCAGTCACTAAATTTCCTTTTGAATAGATAACTTTGTTATCGGAAACAGGATACAGGAGCAGACAAAAATGTGACAGATTCCCGGACTGAATTTGTGTTCATTGCGATTCCAGGGAATCGTTTTCGACTTCTTCTATTATAATTGTGATTTTCGGATTGACATGCGGCAACTTTTCCTGGTAAACAGAATGAATGAACATTCATTCATTTCTATCGGATGGACGGGCTGACTCCCTTCTGACTCCGCTTTGGCGGTTAATATATTCTTGTCTGACAATGATTTGCAAAAATTCTGGAGGAAAAATGATGAAGGAAATTTGGTCAAAAGGTATCATACTCCTTTCCGTACTCCTGCTGATATCAGGGGTCGCTCTTGCAGAGGAGGCAAAGATCCCTGAGCCGCCCAAGGCAGGAAAGGGGATCGTCGATGACATCACCGAAGAGGTGCTTACAGGCCCCACGGATCTGGACCCGGACAAGATGCTTGGCCCCGGCGGAATCTCCATCGAGACCGAGCGGGAGATCCTGATGAGCTTCGGCGCGACGGTCCGCTTCATCCCCACGTCCGAGTCGAACTGGGATTTCGGCATCAGCGAAAATGTGGATGGGTTTATCAATACCGAGCCCCTCAAGCTGTTTGCCCGGACCGCGTATAATTCGGCCAGTGCGGGAATGGAGGTCAATACCGCGCGCACCACCTTTGCCAATGCACTGAATGAGGATCGGGGGATTCGGTCATCGTTTGCCGATTTTGCCAACTCCCTCTACCATGCTGATGCGGTGCTGGGAGCTTCGGCCGATCCGGCCACGGCCCAGAAGATCGCACAGGCGGCCGCGGGTGCGGCCCAGATCCAGAGCGCTGCCGAGTCCGCAGCTCAACTGGCCGGCATGAGCACGGCACAGACCTATATCCAGGCACTCGATGCAGCATCTGCCGCAGCCGATGCCTATCGGACCGCCATCGTGACCCAGAATCCGGAAGTGGCTGGTGAGGCCCTGACCGCGATCGCTACCAATCCCGACTATCGGGCCGCAGTGGCCGCGGGAGATCAGGCACAGGCACAGGCCATCGCGAGCCAAATCGCCACCCCCTATGTGATGAATGCGGCCATCGAGGCTGCAGAGGCCCAAGGGGCTGAGGCCGGCGCGGCCGTGAAGAATGTCTTTTCCGATCCGGATTATGTGGCCGCAGCTTCAGCCGGGAATGATGCCGCAGCCGAGGGGGCCGCGCAGGCCGTGGTGGTGCAGGCGGCTGCCGCGGCTTCAGACAATGCCGCAGAGGGCGTGATCCGGGACAATGCGGACCCGGCACTGGTGGCCGGCGCGGGTCAGATCGTCGATGGCGTAGTACTGAAGATCATGCGCGACAATCCCAATGCAACCATCGCGGAGGCCATGGCCTATGCAACGGTTCTCAAGGCCAGAGTCGATGCCTTCTCCCCCTACTATCTTGCGGATACCTTTCTCAAGACCCACTCCAATGAGAGCGGCAGCGTCAACGACGGCTACATCCGCAACGAGACCAAAATGTACTTCAACGCGATGGCCAAGGACCGGAAGTGGAGCTTCTACGGCGCTCTGGAGTTCGACCGGCCCATCGACACAGACACCGTGGACAACCGGGGCGGCAAGGTGGACACGGCCAGCAACTTCGGCCTGGAGCGGCTCAACGCCAGCATCGAGCTTGTGCCTAATCTGCGGCTCCATGCGGGATGGGATGTCTGGGGCCTGGACATCATCGAAGCCTCCTCGATGGTCTATGGCGATGACAACGCGGGCTTCTGGCTCAAGGGCAAGAGCGGAGACATCTATTACTCCCTGGCCTGGCTCAAGCTGGAGGAGAACGATTTTCAGATCAATGTGGCCGATCATAACGGCTCTGTGGACGAGGACAGGGATCTCATTGCCGGCTATATGGATTACATCTTCAGCGAGGGCAACAAGGCCCGCTTCTTCTATGCCTACGACCGCATCCGCAATGTTCCGGCCCGGGATCTGCTGGGCGCGATGGCCGCAGATGCGGGTCTGGATCAGTTTGCCGGCATCAACGGGGACATCCCCTCCACCGACTCCCACAATATCGGCGCCTACTATCTGGGCAAGTTCGGGATGTTCGAGCTGATGACCGAAGGCGTTTACAAGTTCGGCACCGCGGACAGCACGGGCCTGAAGGGGACCGATAACGGGGTCCACACCATCGGGTATGATGATTTCGACATCTCCTCCTATGCCCTGGCCGCAGACATTGCCCTGGAGCTGGGGGAGACCGTGGGCTGGATGAGCCTGAAGCCCCATCTGGGGATCATGTACACCTCGGGAGATGATGATTCCACGGACGATACCCTGAGCGGATATTCCGGGGTCACCAATGCCCAGCGCTTCTCGGGCATGTGGGGCGGCGAGAACACCATCATCGGCGACACCAACTTTGTGCTGGGAACCGCGCTCTACGGATATGTGCCGGAGTTCTACGGCAACGGCACACCGGTCTTTGTCGGTGGACTGCAGAACTTCGCGGGCAACGGCAACGGACGGGGCGACAACCCTGGCCTCACCATGACCAGCCTCGGCTTCACCATGCGGCCCAAGATCTTCCTCATCTACCGGAGCAATTTCAACTTCTTCAGTTGGAATGAGGATTTCTACGTCACCAACATGGTGGAACCGGTCACTTTGGAATCCCTTGCCTCCGGCAAAAAACGGCGGGCCACCCGGGTCGATGCCGGCTTTGTGGGCACGGAATGGGACAACGAGCTGACCCTGGCTTTGAGCAAGAACATGTTCATCAAGGGTCAGGCCGCCTTCTTCTTTCCGGGAGAGGCTGTCGAGGACGTGACCGAAGCCCTCACCGGCCATGCCAGCGACGAGACCGCCATGCGGATCGCGGCGGAACTGATCTGGAACTTCTAGGGAACTGATCTGGAATTTCGAACCGATACTTCACTCAACATTTTTTAATTCTTTTATGCGCCCGCCCGGGAACCGGACGGGCGCATTCATTATTTCAGACACAGGAGGTTTACCATGATCGAAAAGCGGAGATGGCTGGCCTTTGCACTGGCGGCAGTTTTGGTTTTTGCTCTTTTCGGATGCGGTGACGATGATGACGATGCCGAGTATGTTCCGGAGCCGGCCCCCAAATCGACCCTGATCTCCGGAAGAGCAGCCCAGACCTATGTTGCAGATGCCCTGGTGCTGGCAGACCGGATAACCTCCGGCAGCACGGGGAACTTTGCCGCAGACGCCAAAGAGATCCCGGCCCGAACCGATGGGGCCGGATCTTTCACCCTCACCATTCCCCCGGCCTATGGGGATTATGTTCTCTTCGTCTCCGGCGGAACCGTGACAGACAGCCGGGGCAATCAGATGGAGGCCCTTCCCATGCTCGCGCCCAGAGGCGCAAGAAACATCACCCCCGTCACTACACTGGTCGCGCTCAATCCCGGGCTGCGGGAGAAGATCGGCCCGTCCTATGATGCCGACATTGCAGATCCTGCAGGCGTAGATGGCGCAATCCTTCAACTGGCAAAAGCCACAGAGGCGGTGCTCGATCTGCTGACCCGAAAATCCCCCGCGGCCATCCAAGGGATAGAGAATCAGATGCGGATCTATGCCAAGCTGGCCGATATTCTGGTCAAGCCGGACACGGATCTGAAGGATGACCAGAGCCTTTCTGAGGCCATCTATATGGCCGCGGCCGCGGTTCTGCTGGACAATGCGATTGAAAAAGATGAGACCGTACTGGCCGGAGATGCATTCGGTATCGCCAATATTCTGGCAAGGGCCGCCGGCGGGATCCTGATGCAGATTCCCGAAGATCAAACCGTGACAGAGGCCGATATTCTGCCGATCTATGAAGGGGTCCTTGCCCAGGTCGGCGGGATGCTTACGGGCACAGCCTTTGCCTTTGATCCGGCATCACGGCAGATTCCCTTTCCCAATGATCTGGCCTGGGCACAGACCGGCGGGACAGTGGACCTGCCGGTTCAGGGCACGGATCTGAGCGCTGCCTTTTATACCGCGGTCAATTCCCTGGAGCTGAGAGGGTTCAGCCCCAACACACCGATATCCATCCCGATGACCGCACCGGTGCAACTGGACCCCAATGCCCTAAAAAACAACATCCGGCTGATCAACCTCAACATGCTCATGGGTGCGCTCTTCCAGGGGCTGAATCTGGGGAATCCGCTGACCACCCCTCCGGATCAGATCCTGCCGGCCGTGCTATCCGCGCTGGCCGAGTTTCCCGCGGCCAACTGGCCCCTGCTGCAGCAGAGCCTCCGGGAGCATTTCGATCTCTTCTACGATGCCCGGGTCAAGGTTCGCCAGGAGGATGAATTTTTAAAGATCTCCCCCCTTCAACCTCTCTCTCCGGGTGCCACCTATCTTGTCTATGTGATGGCGGAGAATCCCGAGACCCTGGATCAGTTGACCGATGGCAACGGCCTGATGGTTCGGCCTCCGGCGCTCTATCCTGCACTGCTGGGAGATGCGCCGCTGACCGGAGAACTCACGGATCTGGAGCCTCTGCGCCGGAAATATGCGCCGCTGGCGGATCTGGTGCTGCGTACAGTCGGCGTGGACGCAAAAAACCTGCTTCACATGTTCACCTTCACCACCGCAGCCCGGACCCTGAGCAGCGATGATTTCGGCAAGATCATGGCCTATGGAGCCGGAATGGGGATCACCTCGCTGGATGAACTCTCTGCTCTCATCAAAAATTCGCCCAACCTGCCCTATACTGCGGACCGAGAGCTGACCATCACCAGCGAATACGGGGCGATCCGGGAGATGCTTCCACCCATGACAGCAGTCGATATGCCGGCCTCCGGGTTCTTCATCAGTGTCGATCTTCAATCGCCGACCCAGGAACAGATCCCCGTCCCCTACACGCTATACAATCCTGATGGGTATGACGGAACCGTGACCATCTACCTGCACGGTCTGGGCCAGCGCAAGGAGAATGCGCACTCCATCGCGCCGCTCTTTGATGAACCGGTCATCGCGATGGATCTGCCGCTTCACGGCGCCCGTACCGTAGAAGGAGCCGATTCCGGATACGGCTTTTTCTCGTCCAATCTGCCGGCCACCCGGCTCAACTTCTATCAGTCCTACTTCGACATGAACCTGATGCTGAGAAACCTCAAGGCCGGGCTGTTCAATCTCGATGGCGATGAGGATATCAATCTCCCGGGGGAGGAGGTGACCGATGCCGATGATATCCCGGCAAACATCCGGTTCATCTCCCAGTCCTTTGGATCGATCATCGGATCGGTCTTTGTTGCAGACAATATCGCGGATATAGACCGGATCGCGATGGCTGTGGGCGGGGCCGATTTCGCTGCCCTTTTGGATCAGGCCACGAATCCGGAGATCGCGGGGCTGGCAGATGCCCTTGGGGTGGAGAAGAACAGCTTCGACTATTTTGTGGCTCTCGGGGTGGCGCAGACCATTCTCGACCCGGCTGATCCCGTCTTTCTGGCACGCGGAGTCGATGCGGAGAAGACCCTGCTGCTGAGCGCATATCAGGATACCTATGTGCCGAACATCTCCAATGAAATCCTGGCCATCACCATCGGCCATGAAACCCTTCACCGGGTGATGGATTTTTCAGATCCGGTTCCGGCAGGGGCCGGCTGGTACATGTACGGCGGCGCGCCCGGCATGGAGAAGAACTGGATGGGCCACAGCTTCATGATGACCGACAACATAGATTTCTATACGGTTGCCGGACCGCACCTGAACCCGGCCTATGTCTCGGCCGCGCATGCGGCTGTATGGGAACAGATCCGTGCATTTTTCCTTCAATAGAAATCTGTTGATCTCTCCGCAATGAAACCGGCGGCCTCCTTCATCCGAGTGAGGGAGGCCGCTTCTCCTTTTGCAGAATCCTCTCCTCTCCTTTGCCGATGAAGGATTGCAAAGTCATGGAAAGATGGATATAAGTCATTAGTTTTAATGGAAATATCAACAAGGAGAACGTCCGATGAAGAAGGACCGAATCCGAACCGAACTTCTCATCCACGACCTCAAAGTCCCACTCTCTGTGATCCGCGCCACCATAGAATCGCTCCTCCATCGGCAGCAGACCCTGGGACCCCTCACCCCAAAGCAGGAGAAGGCGCTTTTACGGGCACAGCGGAATATCCGCCTTTCCCAGACCCTGGTGGGCGATGCACTGGAGATCGCCCGTTCCACATGGGGATTTGTCCGTTTCACCCCCCTCCGGCTCTCCGGATTCGTCCGAAACAGCCTTATCGAGGTCTATGATCTGATCGATCCGGAACTCTCGGAGCAGATTTCAACGAGCGGCAGCCTTGGAGATCTCACCCGTGTTCTTAAAGCAAAACGCGCGATCCTTGCTGTTGAAGATGGGGACTGGGAAAAAGAGATCCGGATCGATCTGGCAAAGACCACCCAGATCTTCCGCAATCTTTTGACCAATGGGTTGAAGTACCGGAAAGAGCGTCTGGTCATAGGCCTTTCCGTGAAAGCGGATGGCCTGCTGCTGCAGGTGGCCGATGACGGGATCGGCATTCCCAAAGCCTTTCATGAAAAGATCTTTGAGCAGTATTTTCAACTGGCCCCGGAAGAGAGCCATCTCCGGGGCCACGGCCTTGGGCTTGCCGGGGTGCTGGCGCTGGTGGAGGATCTTTCCGGAGAGTTGACCCTGAAGAGCGACGAGGGCGCGGGGGCTCAATTCATGGTCCGGGTTCCGCTGGCTCAGGCTCAAGATCAGGATAGATTTTCCGAAAACCCAAGGGCCGGATGAGGTAAAGCCGCACCCAAGATCGGCAGCACCGGCTACCCCCTGTTTTCGTTCTCCATTCTCTTAGGTTGTCCGATGGCTTCCATTCTCCGATTCAGGGCAAAAGCAGAATATCTTCCGGTTCGGGGCCCCGTCCCTCCGTCAGCTCACAAGCGGCCAGATTGTCACCAAAGATCCGGGTGATCTTCACCTTCCCCTCGATATCGCCGGGGAGCCAGCCGGCCGGCAGACCCGTGGGGCTTTTCACCAGGCGGCCCGAGGTTGAGACGGAGAGGCGGTCCCCGGGTTTGAGGCCGGAGCGCTTTCCGGCCGTGATGAACCAGGTATCGCCATCTTGGGAGAAGGCCCGGCAGTGCCAGGGCATCAACCGGCTTTTCCGGATCGCAAAATCGGTCAACTGCATCAGGGTTCCGGTTAAAAAGCGGTCCTGATCCTCTGCGTTCTCCAGATCCTGCGTTATCTCTATGGTCGGATACCGATAGGAGAGACCCGTATCGACCAAAGACATCCGCATCAGAGCCTTTGCCGGAAGAGGTTCGGGAAGTTCGACGGTCTCGAAGAGGATCAGCATCCGCACCCCGGGATAGATGGCGAGAGCTTGGGCCACGCA
>JAABSZ010000083.1:0-16055 GCA_011390135.1 Desulfobacteraceae bacterium
CACCCGGCCGGAGAGCCTGCGTCCCCCCCCGATTATGATCTTATCCATTGGAACGCCTCAAATTGAATACCTCCTGAATGCCTTGAAGATGCGGATGCGTCCTCTCCACTTCGTCCTTTTTAACGCACCCAAAAAAACAGCGCCCCTCCCGTCGTGATCCGAGACGGAACCGAAAAGGGGCGCTTCTTTATCTTTTTACAGTTCGGTTATTGCTGCACGAACGGGGAGACCGGCCTTCAGTGGTGCTCCTCGTCATGGTGGGCGCCTTTGCCCTGCATCGTGTCCACTACAGACTTTATGATACAGAAGGTCATGCCCAGACCGATGATGGTCAGCGCATACCAGAGCCCGCCGTGAAAGACCATGTGGCTCATGTCCCATATCCATTCAAACGAAAAGGGAAACATAGGTTCTCCTCCTTAGGATTCCTCGATGGGGTTTAGTTCCCTCTCCTGGGGGAAGATCGGCAGATACCGGTGGGAGAGGCCGATCAGGATGATGCCGTAGGCCACCGGCAGAATGGTGGTCGCGATCTCCTGCCAGCTCGGAAAATACATGAACCAGCTTTCGAAGGGGAGTACCGGAACCGCCAGCACCTGAAGCACCATGACCCAGCGGTTGACGCAGATGCCGATGACGGCCAGCACAGTCGCGGTGATCAGGGCGGTCTTGTTCTTCCGGCCCGCATCGGTGATGAGAATCAGCGCGGGAACCACGCCGCCGATCACGATCTCCAGCACCAGAATCCAGATCCCGTAGACCGGATTGTTGGTGTAGAAATCCATCATCGAGAATCCGGATTCGGGCGCGGTGACCGCGGCCCAGTACCAGGTGTCGATGATCTTGGCGATGATGTAGGTGGCCAGCATCCATCCGGAGATTTTCGCTAAAAGCTCCACCACATTGTCCTTGACCAGCTTCTTGCCCGTCACCTTCTCGGTGATCTTGGTGACCAGCAGGGTGAAGCATGGGCCCACGGCCGCGGCCGACCAGGTGAAGAGGAAGAAGGTGGTGGGCCAGATTAGAACCCCCTCTCTGAAGCCGAATGGCCGGCCGAAGAGGACTCCGGTGACGCCGCCCAGGGAGCCCTGGTGGAAGAAGGAGAGGAATGCGCCCGTGGCAGCGAAGACCGCCATCACATGGTGCATGTTGTGACCCAAATTGTGGAAGAAGGGAACCTTGTCGATCTGCCGGTTCTCCAAAATCAGCGGGATATACTCTATGGTGAGTACCGCAAAATAACAGGAGAGACAGAAGGCTACCTCGGTGAGCATGGAATGGACATTGGCGTGCCAGAAGATGAACCATCCCCTCAAGGGCTGGCCGATGTCGATAGCCAGGATCAGCAGCGCGGAGCTGTAGCAGATAAAGCCGATGAGCACCGCGTAGTTGATGATGTTCTTCAGCTCGTCCTTTCCGATGATGTATTTCAAAAATCCGGAGAAGAACGCGCCGCCGCCCAGTGCGATGACCGCAAGATCTGCCCAGATCCAGAGGGCAAATCCGTAGGCATCGTTCATGTTGGTCTGGTTCAGCCCCTTGAGCCAGCAGAGAACCATCGCATAGACGCCCCACAACAGCACTATCCCGACGATCCCGATAAAGAGGGTGAACTGCCACAGGGGGGCACGTTTTACGCCTTTGGGTATCAATGCAGAATCCATCAGTGACCTACTCCTTGTGCCGTGTTAAATGTAATAATTTTAATGGCCGCCTTTTGCAATGACCTGGCCTTCGTTCTTCAAATAATTGTCGCCCTGCTTCCGGACCCAGTCCCGGCTGGTGAGGTAGAAGACCTTGGGGTTGGTTCCCAGCCGCTCCAGCAGCCGGAACGCGCCCGGGCTCTGCTTCAGCTCGAAGACCTTGTGCCTGGGATTGTAGAGGTCCCCGAAGGTGATCGCGTCCGCAGGACATGCCTGGCAGCAGGCGGTCTGATACTCTTCCTCCTCGATCTCCTCACGGCCTTCATAGTGGGCCTTCTCCATCGCGAGCTGATACCGGTGGAAGCAGAAGCTGCACTTTTCCACCACACCCCGGGTTCTGACCGAGACGTTGGGGGAGAGCATCTTCTCCATCCCCTCTGGCCAGACCGGGTCCCACCAGTTGAAGTACCGGACATGGTAGGGACAGGCCGCCATGCAGTACCGGCACCCGAAGCAGCGGGTGTAGATCTGGCTGACGATGCCGGTCTCGGTGCTGTAGTCCGTGGCCGTTGCCGGACAGACCGAGACGCAGGGAGAGTGGCCCGCATGGCCCTCGCAGTGCATGCAGGGCCGGGGCAGATAGCAGATGTCATTTTCGGGGTACGGTTTGCCGTTGTCCATCTTATAGACGCGCAACCAGGTGATGCTGTCCTGCTTGTTGGACTCATTCTCCTTGAACGGCACATTGTTTTCCGCCATACAAGCCACCATACAGGCGCCGCACCCGGTACACTTGTCGAGGTCGATGACCATTCCGTACTTTTTGGTCTGGGTGTTTGTGCTCTTCATCAGATCCTCTGTTTATGGTTGTTCATTTGATTACCGAAGATTACCGATTCAACGGGCAGTCGCGACCGCGGGCAGTCTCCGCAGCTCTCGCCCGACCCTTTATGCCCTTTCCAGTTTGGCCCGGATGCCCCAGGCTGAATCGAGCCCGGAGATCGGGTCCGGTACAGGGCGGATCAGGTCGTTGAAATTGACGCCTTTGTTCGCGATATACCGGCTGTTGGCACTGCGTCCCAGGCCGGTGGGCATGGCCACCATGCCGGGGCGGATGCCTTCGCACAAATTCACCCGTACCCGCGCACGGCCGGCCGGTGTGGAGAGCGCGGCAGATTTGCCGTCCCGCAGTCCGTAGGCCGCAGCCGTTGCAGGGTTCACCTCCACAAAGATCTCCTTGTCCTTTAAAACATCGTCCGGGATGGTCTTCATCACAAAGGGGGTGTCGGCAACCGGACCGCTGGCGATCCGCATGGACTCGGCCGGCACCAGGATCAGAGGAAAAGCTCCCGGATCTCCTTCGATGCGCAACTGGCTGAAGATGTCCTTGTTGTTCCCGTGGGCGTAGGACTCGTTGAAGAACTGGAACTTCTTCGATTCATTGCCGAATGCCCTCTCCCATGCCGGGGGTCTGTAGTCGGCATTGACCAGGAAGCCGTCCGACTCCAGTGTCCCCCAGAGATCGCCCAGGGTCTCCTTGAGGCAGGACTCATAATCGTCCCATCCAAAAGCATCCCCCACGGAACCGCCCATCTTCTTCGCGGTGAGGATCAGGGTGTCGCCCACATGCTTCGTGTCGCACTCGGGTTTGACTACGGGCCGGGTCATGCCGATGATGGGGATGGGCAGGCCAAAAGGCGCGGGCACATCCTGGTACCGCTCCAGATAGGTGTGGTTGGGGAGGATGAGATCGGCCCCGGCAGCGGTCTCGTCCATGTAGGGGGAGAAGCTGACGATGTAGGGGATCTTTTCAAAGGCTTTTTTGACCGCTTCGCCGCCCCGGAGGGTGTAGCAGGGGTTCTCACCCGAGACCAGAAGAACCTCCACGGCCGCGCCGTTGTTGACGGCTTCCGCAAAGGTGTTCACCATAGAGCGGGTGTTGGCGTAACGCTCGGTTCCGGCCCCGTCGATGCGGGGGGTTCCGTTGCCCTTCTGGGCTACCGGGTCCTGTGCAGGCTCACCCCAGCGGATGTAATCGGGCCGATCCAGTGTCCAGACGCCGCCCTCCTGATTGATGTTGCCGACCAGCGCGTTCAGGGCATGGATCGCCATGAACTCGTGCAGGCTGCCCGGGGTATATCCCTTGCCCCGGCCTGCCAGCGCGATGGGCTTTTCGGCCCCGGCAAAATTTGTGGCCAAATCCTGGATCATGTTCCCGGAGACGCCGGTAAGTCTTGCCACCGTGTCAGGGGTGAAGGCTTCGAGGACGAAGTTCTTGAAGCCCTTATACTTCTTTCCGTCCTCTCCCTCCCAGTCCTCGAATCCCGCGCAGTGCTTCTCGACGAAATCCTTGTTGTACAGGCCGTCTTTGATGATCACCTGGGCAATGCCCAGGGCCAGCACAGCCTCGGTTCCGGGATTGAGGGAGACCCACTTGTCGGCCTTTGCCGCGGTGACAGAGAGCCTCGGTTCCACCTGCACCAGCTTTCCGCCGGTCTCGGTCCAGCGGCTGTGGGCCTGAAACATCCGCGAGGAAGATCCCCACCCTTCGAGGATGCCGCAGCCGAAGCTCAGCACGAACTTGGAATTCTCCAGATCAAAGCCCGGAATCCCGTCGCCCCCCTGCATCAGCTTCAGGGTCTGCTCGTAGGAATCCTGGATCGTGGGTGTTACCATGAGGTTGGGGGAGCCGTAGGCCGCCATGAATCTTTTGAAGAGCTGGGGAACGGTGCCGAAGGACTCATCGGTGATGCAGGCCACGGACTCGGGGCTGCTCCCTCTGACCGTGTTGAGCTTTTGGGCCAGCTCCGCGATGGCCGCATCCCAGGAGATCTTCTCCCAGCGGCCCTCTCCCCGTTCACCGACTCTCTTCATGGGCTCTTTTACCCGCCGCGGGCCGTAGAGGAGCTGGAGTCCCGAAAGCCCCATGATGCAGAGGCCCCCGTTGTTGACCGGATGATCTTTCATCCCCTCGATCTTGACTGCGCGGTCGTCGATCTTCCGGACCGTGATGCCGCAGCCGCCGGAACAGAGCATGCAGGTGGAGTTGACGTAGTTGATCTCACCATCGGGGGGAACGGGCGTCCAGGGCCAGGTCTGGGTCCAAATGGAAAGATCGTCGGTCAGCTTCCAGGGCAAAGGCGTCAGCGCAGTCCCGGCTGCGCCGCCGATAAGAAACGATAAGAAACATCTTCTGCCGATTTTCATTATGATCTACCCCTTTGAAATGGTGATATTATTTATGGCAGACGAAACAGGCGCCCTTGTGGGTCTGAACGCTGTTCTGCTTGACCCCGTTCTCCCGGTGGCACGCTGCGCAGTCATCCATCTTCATCCGATCCCAGGTGTTCTTCTTGATGCCCGCGATGTTTTTCCCCCAGATGTCTCTGCTGTATCCGGTGATCCGATTCTCCTCGTAGGGCTTGAGACTGGTGGAGGTGCCGATGTTTCCGTGGCAGGTAACGCAGTCCATCCCGCCGGACTTGACATGAGCCGCATGAGAGAAGAAGACGCAGTCGGGCTGCTCGGAATAGATCAACCAGGGGACCTCCCGGTAGTTGGCCACATACTCCTCCACAAAAATGGCCTCGTCCTCGGTGCCGCCCTGGACCTCCTCATGGCAGTCGATGCACTGGGCAAGTTTGGGGACACCGGCATAGGTTCCGTCCTCACGGAAGAAGTGGCAGCTCTCGCATCCGTCCACCATGTCCAGGTGAATGGCATGGTTGAAGTCGAAGGGCTGGCTTTTCTGTGAGTAAAGAAGCTTGGGGAACGCGACCCATCCTGTCAGAAGGCTTGACACCAGTCCGAGAATAAAAAACAAAAGGATGAATCCGGCTCCGCTGTCGGTTTTGGCTTTCTTCTCTTCAATTGCGCTCATGGACACTCCGTCACTCGTTATTTAGGGTTGACCAAAAAACACTTCTCCACCACGACCGAAAAAGCGCCGTAACACGCAGGTGTGTTACCTGTTGATCAATTGTTTGTCAAGAGAAAATCACTGTCCGTAGCTGTGAAGGCCCGGCAGCAGGTTGACGCCGAAGTAGGTGAAAAGAACCGCCATGAAGCCAACCACGGAGATGTAGGCGATCCGATTTCCGTGCCATCCGCGCATGAGCCGGGCGTGCAGCAGAGTGGCATAGATGAACCAGGTGATCAATGACCAGGTCTCCTTGGGGTCCCATGACCAGTAGCTGCCCCAGGCCGAGTTGGCCCAGACCGCGCCCGTGATGATCCCGATGGTCAGAAAGAGAAAGCCGAACATCACCATCCGGTGGGTCAGGTCATCGATGGCCGAAAGGGCCGGAAGGCGGGAGAGGAGGGGGCTTTTTTCGTCGGCATCCCGCTTTTTGAAAAGATACATCAGGCTCGTACCAAAGGCCACCGCGAATCCGGCGTAGCCGAGAAAGCAGGTGATGACGTGCGCGATGAGCCAGTTGCTCTTCAAGGCCGGGATCAGCGGCTGAATCCGGTCGCTGATGTCCGGTGAAAGAGACGCGTAGGCGATGGCCAGAAACGCGATGGGGGTGGCGAATGCGCCTATGGTCCGGTTTTTATACCGGTATTCGATGTAGAGGTAGACCACGGCGATGCACAGGGCAAAAAAGACCAGAGATTCATAGAGGTTGGTCAATGGTGCACGGCCAAAGCCGATCTGGTAGGACTCGACCCAGCGCAGGCCGATGCCGATGGTATTGCCGATGACCGCGATGATGGTCGTGATCGTGGCCGCCTTTCCGACGGAATCTTTTTTGAAGATCCAGGCGCTGATGTAGAGGACCGAGGCCAGGCCGTAGATGAAGGTTACGATTGAAAGAATGAGGGAATTGTACACTGATGCTCCTATGTTTCTTTGTACGTCCGTTGTACTTTAAGGGTTGCTGTTGCTCATGATTCCGGCTCTTTTAAAACCAGAACAATGCCTTGGGGAGCCGATTCGATCTCATAGACCGGTTGTGTGAGAAATTTAAGGTCGAGAACGATCCGCAGAAATTCGTCATGGACCCCCACCCGGATGCTTTGGATCAGCTCGTCATCCACCTTCAGCACGGTGGGGCCCGGATTGTCCCAGATGCCCGGGAAATCAAGCACCAGCTTCGGCGGCTTCTGATCCATGAGGGTGAAGATATTGGGCTCTTCGATGGGGCCGTCCAGGTCGATGAGAAGCTTCAGGCCGTCATCGGTCCGTTCAGGCGCGATCGCGCGGAATGGCCGTTTTTTGCCTTTGTCGGCCGGCGGTTCCAGTTGGCTCACATCCAGCTCTTTTCCGTCCTGCGCCGACTGATCCGAGCCTTCCTGATCCGAGCCTTCCTGATCCGTCTTCTCGTCTAAAGGGGGCTTCCGTTCATCTTCTCTGCGGCTCTCCGGCTTTGGGTTTTCGGCAGCAGACTTTTTACTCCCTGCCGTCCCCTTTGCCCCGGCAACTGCGCAGGAGGATTCCTGATCCCGCAGATCGAAGAGGTGGCGCTTCTTCAGCTTGAGGACCAGCCCTTCGGGCGCGATGTCGATATAGGGGGTTAGGTTCTTCCTCGTCTTGAGATACAGGGAGACCTGGATCTTCTCTTTGGAATGGCGGACCGCGATCGATTTTACCGTATCATGCTTCTGGGGATATCGGGTCCGGGAGGGCTTCTTCCATTCCCCCGGCAGGTCGATCAGCAGTTGGGGGGGGGAGCAGGCATAAGATAGATGGTAATCGGCCACCGGCGCATCTGACCAGATCGTCACCCAGAACTGCCCCTGGTCGTCTCTCAGGGTCACCTCCTCCAGTTCAGGGAGGGGCTGGGAAAAGCCGGTTCCGGAAGCGCCGATCGCGATCAGGGCCGCCAGAAAGAGGGGAAGTCCGATCCTATGGAAACCTCTGCGTTGTACGCTGCCTGTTGTTTTCATGGCGCCTCCTTCAGGATGATGGTGTAGCCTTCGGGCGATTTTTCAACCAGAACATCGGCCCGTATCTTTCGCTGCAAATCGAGTACCACGGTCAGATACCCCGGATGCTCCCCGACCCGGACCCGGCGAACCAGATCTCCGGAGACGGGATAGGTATTCTTTCCCCGATTCTGCCACTCCCCCTGGAGGTTGATCACCAGGCGGGGGGGATTCTCCATGGTAAAGGCGTTGTGGCCTGCAAAGGAGCCGTTTGCATGGACCCGCATACCAAATCCGCTCTGGATCGGAACCTGCTCGATCCGGGTCATGGTCGCCTTGGGGGATCGGGTGGGGGTTGCCCGGGCGATCTCCCCCGGCTTGACCCTGGGCACGGGGTCGCCCTTCTTGCTCATGTTGTCTGCGGGCCGCTTCATTCGCGGCGACTTTTCATCGGGCTTTCCGGCTGATTTTTCATCGAGCCCGGAAACAGGCTGCTCCTGCGGTTCAACCTGTCTTGACAGGATGGCCTGACGCCGGGCTTCGGTCTCCGAATCCGGGCCCACCGCGGTTCTGCCGTCGCCCTCTGCCTCAGTCTCCCTCCCTCTTCGGGCCGGTCCGGATTCGTCGATCTCCGCAAGGATCACTTCCGTTATGGCTTCGGACTCCTCTCCGGCATCCGATGGAAGAGGCATTTCGGTTCCGGACGGCCCCCCCGTCTCCGGCTCCGCACCTTCATTCAATGCCTCCGTCAATGCTCTTCGGGCCGTCTCCGGCTTCGGGGCCGCCGATGAAAGGGGCTCTCCGTCTGGCCCGGTCGATGCTCTCCCATCCGAAGAAGGTTCATCCGTATCGACCCGGGCAAGCACTCGTCTGTTCTGCCCTCCCTCCCCTTCCGCAACCGGCGCGGGGACATCTGTCTGCGTCGGCCTTTCTACGGGTTCCGAAAGCTCCACGGATGCGGTTTCGGGCCCCGGAGGCGGAACCGTTGGCGGTTTTATCTCCCGCTCGAAGAGGCCGAAGGAGAAGAGAAGAAGGATCAGCAGGATGAGCGCGGCCACGCCGGCTCCGATCTTTGCGCCGGCCGTCTTGAACGGGTTTTCCGCCTTCCGGAACCGGCTCCAGCAATCCTTGCACCGATAGGGCGTCCACGGATTGAAGTATTTGGTGATCTTTTCGGTGCCTCGCCGATGGGATCGGGTGATCTGCTCGCTGCCGCAATTCGGACATTTCATGAATGGGTCCCCCTTAATCGTTGCTGCCGAAATAACGCTATGATCTCCCCTCTCTTATGGCAGAAGAAAGAAAGGGCGTCAATGGGGCAGGGACGAATACAACCATTAGATTTTCCCTCCTTTTATCCTTTCATGAGCATAGGACAAGCCCGATAAAACATCAAGCCGTTTTTTGGGCCGCCTCGACAAGCTGCGCATGGAGATCCTCCACCTTCCGGGTCATGCCCAGCCGGTTCCGATCCGCGAACCCGGAGACCAGGACGCTGCTATTCTTCTCTTTGCCCATCCCCTCCACCGAGACGCAGACCTGCTGATGGGACATCAAAAAGGTGATGAAGATCCCGCCTATCATGACCAGAAAGCCGAGATAGACCAGGGGAACCCCCGGGTCATTCGTCACCTGGAGACCCGTATAATACCGCTTCTGCACATCTCCGACGGAGATGAAGAAATTCCCCTGCCGTAGTCCTCTTCTGACTATCATCTTGTCGAAATCAGGATGCTGTACCGGCAGGATCACCTCCACAGGCTTTGCGGCCTCGGTTGGAGAGAGGACTCCGATGAAGACCTGCCCCAGGTTCATCATGTCCATGAAGGTGTAGGAGGGGATGAAGCGTTCCAGCTTGAAGGTTCCCTGCCCTTCGGGCATATCGATGGTTTCGCGGATCTTCATTTTACGGGTATAGCTCATGCCAGATTCGACGCTGGTGAAGTTGATGACCACCTCCTCGGAGTCTGCGTCCCGGGAGCGCATCTCCCCGTAGCTCGACTGGAAGAGATTGATTCCCCGATACCGAAGCGGATCGTTGACGATGATATCCTCGGTAAAGACCGGATTCTCGTTCTCCAAAATGGTCAGTGTGGATCGAAACTCCTCGGGCGCGCCCGTATTGTAGAAGCTTACACTGAAATCATCGCACCGGATGGAGAATGGAAGATCCAGGGGCTGGTTCGTATTCCGCAGCCGGATCTGGGAGACCGTATCCCCTTCCGGAATGTTGACATACCCTTCAAAGCCGAAAAAGGAGCCGGTCAGGCCCCCGGCCAGCAGCAGCAGAACGCTCAAGTGGACCACATATACCCCGAGGCGGGATTTGCGCCCCTTTTCAGCGAAGATGGTATAGCCGTTCTCGGTCATTTCCACCCGCCGGTATCCGAACTTCGACGCCACAATTTTGTCGAAGGGGTCCAGCAGATTTTCAGGCGGGGCCGGTGCGGTGAAGGTTTTGGCATCGGACCGCTTCTGAAACCGGGAGAGGGAGTATTTCGGCTTTTTGGCAAAGATTATCTTTCCGGTGGAAATGAGCCGGTCCGCGGAGCAGACCAGGATGTTGAGCACCAGCATCAGCAGCAGAAACTGGAACCACCAGGAGCGGTACATGTCGAAGATGTCCAGCGCGTAGAAGAGCCGGTAGAAAAACTCTCCGTAGGCTTTGAAATATGCGGCCGGGTCCTCGTTCTGGGGGACCAGGGTTCCTATGATGGAGGTGCCGGCCAGTGTCAGCAGGAGAGCCACCGTCAGCCGGATCGAGGCGAAGAAATTCCAGATCCGATCGAAAAAGCCCGGGCTTTTATGGGCGCCTTTCCCCGCGCCGTTTTCATTTTCCTTCGTCATTCTCTATCCTTATCGCTATTCTTGAAATCTGCAAAGGGTTAAAAGAGCCGAATATAGCAGATCCCCAAGAAGGGGGCAAGAAGGAATATCCGAAAATCAGAGCGATCGCATCAAAATTCGAATAAATGCAGGAACTTCTTGACAAGTGTATTCAAAGCGCATGAGCAGGTTGTCGAAAGCGTCATCGACGGCCAGCAGGATGGCGAAGCCGGACCAGAGGTACTTTTAACGGTGATGATTGCTAAAATCTCCATGTTAACCATCATAAGGATTGACACCCCCACCTTATCTGACTATTCTGACCAGAATGAAGACCGAAGGAGGCAATATGAGATCAACATGGAAAGTGCAAGACGCGAAGGCTCGGTTCAGTCAAATTGTCGAAGACGCCCTCAACATGGGGCCCCAATTCGTAACCCGTAGGGGAAAAAAAGCGGTTGTGATTATATCCACAGATGAATATGAAAAACTGGTTTCCCAAAAACGAACCTTCAAGGAATTCCTTTTAAACTGCCCGAAAATCGGTGACGATTTTGAGTTTGAGAGACAAAAAGACTTTGCACGGAAGATTGAATTTTGAATTATCTGCTGGATACCTGTGTATTGTCAGAACTCGTAAAACCAAGCCCGAACGCAAACGTCATTGACTGGCTCAACGCCACACCCGATGAAAGATTGTTTCTCAGTGTCATCACGATAGGCGAGATCCGTAAAGGATTAACGAAACTGCCGGCGTCAAAAAAGAAGGCATCACTCACCAATTGGTTGAATACGCTGCTTGAAGATTATAAGACCCGAATCTACGAAATAAATCTCACGGTTTCCGAGAATTGGGGTATTCTTCAGGGATCTGCGGAAAAATCCGGCAATCGGATCGCCTCTGTAGACAGCCTGATAGCCGCTGTTGCCTATACATACAACTTAACGCTGATCACAAGAAATGAAAAAGACTTTATGCCCAGCAATATCCCCATCATAAATCCTTGGATAAAAACGAATCATTCATTGCCTGAAGAGTAATGATCATCACCCTGGGCGGATTTCCGGAGCGTTCTGCCGGTTGCCGGTTTTCTTCGGGCCGCCTGAAATTAAGATGTGATGGTTGTTCACCCTGTCCGAAAAAGGGCTCTTGACAATAAAGAATTCCTGGATAAAATTGAGATGATTTTTTAATGTACGATCCCTGTATTTATTAACCGAAGAGAACGGAGCGTCTATTTTATGATCGAAGTCAATCACTTGAGTAAACATTTCGGAGCAAAGAGAGCCGTAAACGACATCTCTTTCGCGGTCGAAAAGGGGGAGATCCTCGGCTTTTTGGGCCCCAATGCCGCAGGCAAATCGACCACCATGCGGATGATCACCGGCTTCATTCCCCCATCTTCGGGAACCGCGATCATCGGCGGCAGCGACATCCTGAAAGATTCGCTGAACGCCCGGAAAAAGATCGGCTACCTCCCGGAGAACGCGCCGGTTTACCCGGACATGACGGTCCGGGCATACCTCGACTTCTGCGCGCAGATCCGGGGCTTTTCGGGCCAAGCACGGAAAAACCGGATCGAAGAGACCCTTGAAAAGTGTTTTCTAAAAGAAGTGACCCACCAGACCATCAACACCTTGTCAAAGGGCTTCAAACAGCGGGTCTGCTTTGCCCAGAGCATCCTCCACGACCCCGAGTATCTTATTTTGGACGAGCCCACGGACGGGCTGGACCCTAACCAGAAGCATGAGGTGCGGCTCATGATCCGGGAGATGAGCGCCAAAAAGGCGATCATCCTCTCCACCCACATCCTCGACGAGATGGAGGCGGTCTGCACCAGGGCCATCATCATCGCCAGGGGAAAGATCGTCGCGGACGAGACCCCGGCACAACTCAAAGGGCGATCCGAGCTGCACGGGGCCGTCTCCCTCTCCGTGAAAGGGGCCGATACGGACAGCTTTGTCTCGGATCTTTCAGGGCTGGATACGGTCAGAACCGTCAAGATCGTGGACACGGCCGACGGGATCTTCTGGGCAAGGATCTATCCGGTGACACCGGGCCCACAGGCCGTGGACAGCATCATAGCGGCCCTTTCCGACAAGCGGTACGAGACCGTCTCCTTCTTTGTGGAACAGGGCCGGCTCGACGAGGTCTTCCGCAGCATCACCACCGCATAAACCGACATTATAAAGACGAAAGAAGAGGACGACATGAGGACAAACGAATCCCTCGCAAACGTCACGGCCATCTTCAAGCGGGAGCTGTTCGGCTACTTCGGATCGGCCGTGGCCTATGTATTCATCGTGATTTTTCTGCTGCTTTTAGGGTTTTTCACCTTCTACATCAGCAACTTTTTCGAGCTGGGGCAGGCCGACCTGCGGGCCTTTTTCCAGTGGCACCCCTGGGTCTTCATGTTTCTCATCCCGGCTGTGGCCATGCGCCTATGGGCCGAGGAGCGGCGGATGGGAACCATAGAGCTGATCCTGACCTTTCCGGTGACGGTCTGGGAGGCGATTCTGGGCAAATTCCTCGCGGCCTGGATATTCGTGGGAACGGCCCTTGCCCTCACCTTTCCCATGGTCTTCACCGTCTCCTATCTAGGCAATCCGGATCTGGGCGCGACCTTGTGCGCCTATATCGGCAGCTTTCTCATGGCCGGGGCGTTTTTGAGCGTCGGCTCCATGACATCGGCCATCACCCGCAGCCAGGTGGTGAGCTTCATCGTGGCCATCGTGATCTGCCTATTCTTCATCCTTGCCGGATATCCGCCGGTGATCCGTATGCTTTCGGGCTGGGCTCCGGTCTGGCTGGTGAACATCGTCTCCAACTCAAGTTTTTTGACCCATTTCCTCTCCATCGAGCGGGGCGTGCTCGATCTGAGGGATCTTTTCTATTACCTGTCGGTGATCCTCTTCATGCTGTTCGTCAACGGCGTGATCATCCAAAACCGAAGAACCTGATAGCCAATTTATACGGAGGTATAGCTACCGATGTCTGAAAAGAAAAACGGCTTTGGCATAAGCAGGTCCGTCTATTCCCTCGGCGGGGTGATCGCGGTCCTGTTGATACTTGTCTTTGCAAATGCGATCCTCTCCCGGGCCAATCTGCGCTGGGATGCGACCGCAGACAAACTCTACTCCCTCTCCCAGGGCTCCCACAAGATCCTGTCGAACCTGGAGCAGGATGTGACGTTGAAGGTCTTCTACACCCGAGACAACGTCAACACCCCGCTCTACATCAAGACCTATGCCGGTCGGATGATCGACTTTTTAAAGGAGTACGAATACTACAGCGACGGAAAGATCCGTGTGGAGGTGATCGACCCGCAGCCCGACTCCGAGGAGGAGGAGTGGGCCCAGAAGTATGGGGTTCGGGGGGTCAACCTGCCCACCGGAGAGCGGATCTACTTCGGCCTGGTTGCGGCCGCGGCAGACCAGGAAGAGGTGATTCCCACCATCGACCCCTCCAGAGAGGAGCATCTGGAGTATGACATCACGAGAATCATCTCCCGGCTCCAGACCCCGGAGAAGCCGAAAATCGGCGTGATCAGCGCCCTGCCGGTCTTCGGCAGCGGCCCTCCTATGGGGATGATGCAGCAGGGGCCCCAGCAGGAGCCGTGGGTCTTCATCAACGAGCTGCAGAAGACCTATGAAGTGGAGGAGATCCCGGCGGCGGCCGAATCCATTGACGAGAGGATCGACCTTCTCATTCTGATTCACCCCAAGGAGATGTCCGAGACGCTCCAGTATGCGGTGGACCAGCATGTACTCTCGGGAAAGAACGTGATCCTCTTCGCGGACCCGTTCTGCATCTCGGATGACTCCGCAGCCGGCATGGGCGGTATGGGCATGGACCGCTCTTCGGTTCCCGAGAAGCTGTTGAAGGCCTGGGGCCTTGAGATGGCCTCCAACAAGGTGCTTGCCGATATCAACTACACCACCCGCCTGCGGAATCAGAACAACCAGGTCGAGGAGAATCCCTTATGGCTCAGCATTCCTGATGCGGCCATCAATGACGAGGAGATCGTGACGGCCAACCTGGAGAGCATCCTGATGCCGGTGGCCGGAACCATCTCCCAGATCGAGGGGAGCAGCTACGAATATACCCGGCTCATTACATCGACCGCTGATTCCGCACTCGTCGATGGGTTTCGGGCTCAGTTCGGGAGCGCGCAGATCCGCAAGGACTTCTCCCCCACCGTGGATACCTATGACCTTGCGGTTCGGGTAAGAGGCGAGTTTTCCACCGCATTTCCGGACGGAAAGCCCGGAGCCGGGCCATCTTCGGCCCCAGAAGAAGCGGGAGAAGAATCGGAAAATGAAGATGCCGAAAACAAAAAGGGGCTGACCGCTGCAGCCGCGCCGGCCACCATCATCGTGGTCGCGGATGCCGACATGCTCTTCGACGGCTACTATGTGAGCCGGCAGAACTTTCTCGGTTTTGAGGTCGCGAGGGTCTTCAACGACAACCTGAACCTGCTGCTCAACACCACCGAGATGCTCACCGGCTCCGATGCGCTGATCACCATCCGCTCCCGGGGCAAGTTCGAGCGGCCATTCACCAAGGTGGAGGAGCTGGAGAGAAAGGCCCAGGACAGATGGCTGGCCAAGGAGCAGGAGTTGGAGCGGAAGATGGAGGAGACCAACCAGAAGCTGCAGACCCTGGAGGGCCAGAAGGACCCCTCCCAGGAGTTCATCATCAGCGAAAAGCAGCAGGCCGAGATCGAGAAGTTCCGGGAGGAGAAGCAGCGGATCAATCAGGAGCTGAAGATCGTCCGCCGGAACCTCCGCTCGGACATCGAAGCGCTGGAGACCAAGGTCAAGGCCGTCAATATCGTTCTTATGCCCCTTCTGGTCTCTCTGGCCGGCATCGGATATGCCCTTTATCGGCGCTCGAAAAGCCAAAAAAACCACGGAGAGTCTGTAGTATAAGAAAGGAGTCTGTGCAAGATGAAATCGAAAACCCTTATTCTTCTGCTGGCCATCTGTGGAATCCTTGCCGGCATCACCTGGTTCGTCTTCAAAGCAGAATCCCCGAAAACGGCAAAGACCGAGATGGGGGAGAAGCTGATCCCGGATTTTCCGGTCAATGATGTGACGGCCATGACCATTCAAGCACCGGATGCGTCCGTGACCCTGCAGAAGGGGGAATCGGTCTGGGGCGTGTCGGACCGGTACGGGTACCCGGCCGATTTCGGAAAGATCACCGATCTGGCCAAAAAGATCCGGGATGCCTCTGTGGGCAGGAGCTTTGCCGCGACCGATGATGTGAGAAAGCGGCTCACCCTCTATCCGCCCGACAGTGATGCGCCCTCTGCAGATGCAAAGGCGACGCGGATCACCTTCAAGAACAGCGAGGGGAAGGTTCTTGCCGATCTTCTGGTGGGAAGTGCCAGAGAGGAGGGCGGCGCGGGGGCCGGGGGGCATTATGTGATGCCGGCCCGCGGCGAGAGCGTCTATCTTGTGGACCAGAGCTTTCGGCTCATGGAGACCGATCCGGCCGAGTGGCTGAACAAGTCGCTCTTCGAGGCGCCCGCAAACGAGGTGGAGAGGGTGACGCTGAAAACGGGCGAGGGCGGGGATGCGGTCTATACCCTGAAGCGGCCCGAAAAGGGGAAAGATCCGGAATTCGTCGATCTTCCCCAAGCCTATGCGGATCGGGAGATCGTAAAATCGAAGGTCAATTCCCTCTTCAGTTCGATTGCCTCATTTATGATC
>JAABSZ010000084.1:0-15832 GCA_011390135.1 Desulfobacteraceae bacterium
ATACGATTTCATGATGGCAACTTCACTTCAGTTCCTCGATCCAAAGAGACAAAAGAGACAAAAGAAAAAAATGGCCGTATCTACAGGATGAAGTATCATATTTTTGCAGATTTGGAAACAGGATTGGGCCATGAGCAGATCTACAGGAGGCAGCTCAAAAATCGGCGAACGCGGAAGGCCGGCCGCGATCTTTACCTGAAAAGCGCTGACAGTCGGCGGAAATCAGGTAAGAATCTTGTACTTATGGATCTTCTTGTAGAGGGTCTTCCGGTTGATTCCAAGCATCTCCGATGCCCGGGTCTGATTGCCGCCGACCGCCTTGAGCACATGGAGGATATGCTCTCTTTCCACATCTTCGAGGGTCTTTTGGCTTTTGGGAGTCCCTTTGTTCCGGGACGGGATATGCGGGGGAAGATCATCGACTCCGATGGTCTCTGATTCAGCAAAGATCATGGTCTTGTGGATCACCGATTTGATCTCCCGGATGTTGCCTGGCCACGGGTAGCCTGCAAGCCCCTCCATTGCCGCGTCTGTCAGCATTTTCGAACCATAGCGGTCCGCATAGATGCTCATGAAATGGCGGATGAGGCATCTGACATCCAAAGGCCGCATCCGCAGGGGCGGAATCTCGATCTGCATCACATCCATCCGGTAGAAGAGATCCTCCCGCATGGCCCCCTGGCGGAGCGCGTCTTTCAAATCCATGTTGGTGGCCAGTATGATCCGGCTCTCCACGGACATCTCCCTGCACTCCCCCACCCGGCGGAACTTACGAGTCTCGAGAAAGCGGAGAAACTTCTTCTGCAGATCCAGGTCGATGTTTCCGATCTCATCTAAAAAAAGGGTTCCCTTGTGGCTCTTCTCCACCAGACCCGGCTTGTCCTCCCCCGCGCCTGAAAAGGCACCCTTTTTATGGCCGTACAACTCACTTTCGGCCAGATTCTGGTTCAGCAGGCCGCAGTCAACCACCACAAAGGGGCCCCGCTTTCGCCGGCTCCGGCTGTGGATAAAGGCCGCGAGCACATCCTTTCCCACCCCGGTCTCCCCCTGGATCAGAACCGTTGTGTCGGTGGCCGCGATCTTTTGGGCCAGAGAATAGACCTTCTGCATGGCCGGACTCGGGCACTCGATGGCAGAGAGTTCCGCAGGAGAATGAGTCATAGAGACGCGGACCTCCTCTACAGCCTCCTCCTCCTCCCGGCTCTCCCGGATCACCTCCGAAGAGAGGCGCAGCAGTTCGTTGAGCTTGAAGGGCTTGGTCACATAATCCTTTGCCCCAAGCTTCATGGCCTCTACCGCGGAGGTTACATCGCCGTAGCCGGTGATCATGATCACATTGGACCGGGGCGATTGCCTTTTCATCCGCCGGAGGGTTTCGATGCCGTTCATGGCCGGCAGCTTGATATCCAACAGCACCAGATCAAAGGGCTCCTTTTCAAAACAGTGCAGCCCCGCCTCGCCGGTGCCGGCCGTGGTGACGGCATAACCTTCAAAGGTGAATTCGCTTTCGATGAGATGGCGGATGTTTCGTTCGTCGTCGATGGCCAGAATCTTTCCTTTTGACGCAGGCATATGTCCCTTCTTTCCCGACCTCAGGTGAAGACCAGGGGAAAGGTGACGGCAAAGGCGAAACCGCCTTCCCCTCCCCGGCTGTGGAGGATCTCCCCCTGATGCTGCCGGATGATCTTGTAGCATATGGACATGTTGAGCGCGTTCTCATCGACCTCGTTCCAGCCCGAGGGAACGCCCGAGGCGAGGGGCCGGTCCGATATCAGAATCTCGATCATTCCGCCGTCATTTCGGGTCAGAAGATGGAGAGTTCCGCCCTCCGGCATCTTCTTGAAGCTCCGGTTGAAAAGGCTCAAGAAAACATGCTTGAGCTGGGATTCGTTCCCGGCAATCGCTTCCATCCCGGCCGAGAGGCCGTTACGGTATGCGGTCTGAATCCGGTTATCCTTTCCGTGCTGCCGAATCAGCGCGAGGGTCTCTGCAATGATCCGGTCGATGGAGAGGATCTCGTATTCCTCGGCCGAGGGCCGGCTGAAATCGAGAAGATTTTTAATTATATCCTTGCAGCGATAGGCTTCCCCATTGATGATCTGCAGGTATTCCTTCAGGGAAATCCCGATCCTGGGATCGAGCCGCCCCCCGAAACTGTCGATCCGCTTCAGCAGGGCCTCGGAAAAGCCCGCGATGGAGGTGAGGGGGTTGTTGATCTCGTGCGCGACCCCGGCCGCCAGAAAACCGACTTCGGCCATCTTCTCCGACTCCATGGCCCGGAACTCCGCATCCCGCTTACCGGTGACATCCTTCATCAAAATGATGATCTCCTCCACCCGGCCAAAAGGATCTTTGATGGGTGAGATGGTCCATTCAAAAGATCGGCCCGCCAAATCTCCCTTTTTGTAAAGGGTCTCCCCCCGAATCGTCTTCCCGGTCTCCAGAGTCTTCAGCGCCGGACACTTCCCGCACGGCTTCTCCCGCCTGAAAAAGAGTCCGTAGCACTTCCGCCCCACCAGCCAACTGTCGGAAAAAAAGTCCCGCTGCACCTGATTGGCATGGACCACGGTCAGCTCCCGGTCCAGAATCGCCAGTCCGTCGCTGATGCCGTTGAAGATGGCCTCCAGCTTGTTGTGGCGCCGGGCCAGCTCCAGATTGAGCCGCTCCAGCTCCTTGATCTTGGCGCGAACCTCCTTGAAATAGCCGATTTTGGAAAAGCCGATCCCTTTGAAATCGGGGGCTTCCATTCTGTTCTCCTCTTCTTCTTTCCCTTTCATGGCGCACTCTTTAAAAGGCCTCCAGATACATCGATTCGATCTCCGTTGCGGAATAGGGGTGCGGGTTGGTGAGCATGCAGGGCTCGGCCTTGGCCTTTTGCGCCATCTCGGGGATGTCCCGGCGCCGGACCCCTATCTCGCTCAGGCGGGTCGGCAGCCCCAGTGCAGCGATCAGCCCTTGGATCATCTCCGGAACCTGTGCCGCGGCCTTTTCCGGGGCCATCCCATGGGTCTTTGCACCCATCGCGGCCGCGATCCTGGCATACTTCCCGGTGCTGTATCCGATGTTCCTCTGCACCACCACCGGCAGAAGAACTGCATTGGCCAGCCCGTGGTGGATGTCGTAAAGGCCCCCTAAAGGATGAGCCAGGGCATGAACCGCCCCAAGAATCGCATTGGAAAACGCGATTCCGGCCTCCAGCGAGGCCACGGCCATCCCCGCGAACGCGGCCTCCCCCCCATGCGCGGCCGCATTCGCGAGGTGTTCGCTCACCAGCTCGACCGCATGAATCGCGTGAGGGTCCGTCATGGACCAGGAGAGTGAGGAGACATAGGCCTCGATCGCATGGGTCAGGGCATCCATGCCCGTGGCCGCGATCAGCTCCGGAGAGAGGGTCTCGAGCACCCGGGGGTCGATGAGGGAGATGTCCGGCGTGATGGCCCGGCTCAACAGGGTCATCTTCATCTTTCTTTTGGAATCGCCGATCACCGCAAACTGGCTGATGTCCGCGCCCGTGCCGGCCGTTGTGGGGGTGCAGATCAGCGGCGGGATGGGCTGGGTCACCCGGTTGCACCCCTCGTATTCATGGATGGTTCCGTGGTTGGTGGCCAGAATCGCGATCCCTTTTGCCGTATCGATGGGGCTGCCGCCGCCCACCGCGACGATCACATCACATCCTTTGGCTCGGTAGAGGGCCACCCCCTGCTCCACCTGAAAATCCCGGGGGTTGGTGACGACATTGTCGTAGATCACCGCGTCCAGGCCGCAGGCGTCGATCGATTCCAGCGCGGCATCGACCCATCCGGCCCTCCTGACGCCGGGGTCCGTGACCAGAAGAACCCGCTCTCCCCCCAGCCGCTGGGCGCACTGTCCGATCTCGGCCAGCGCGCCATTGCCGAAGATGATCTCCGGAACTTCGAACTTCAGCAGGTTGTCTCGATTCATAATGATCCCTGTTTATCCGTTGAAATCCTCTTTACAAAATATATACATGTCAAAAAACAGAAGCCTTTTCAACCCATTTTTCCAGGTTCTGCACCATTTCCCACAGGAGGTACAAAAAAAATCGTTGATTTTTGGAAATCATCGCATAAAATAGGGGCCGAAACGAAAAACGATCCTTCTGCTCACCTCACAAAAGCCTGCGCCCAGCAGCGAAGCCAAGGAGATCAGACCATGTCCCAGCGGTATGACATCATCATCATCGGCGGCGGCCCCGGCGGCATAGCGGCCGCGGTCAAGGCAAAAGAGGCCGGTAAATCCTATGTGATTCTGGAAAAGGGCCGCCGGGTCCTCCAGGGAATCATCGATTCCTATCCCAAGGGAAAAAAGGTATATCCCACCATCCCCAGAAACCAGGAGAAGCCCTTTCCCATCCCGGGCATCACCCCGCCCAAGGAGAAGATCCCGGTGGAGGCGTATGTGGATCAGGTGGAAGAATTCCTCAAGGATGACAGCATCGACATCCTGTTGGACGAGGAGTACATGGATCTGGAGGAGGAAGGCCCCCGCAGCTATCGGGTCAAGACCCGCAAGGGCTTTTTCTACGGCAGAAACGTGATCTTCGCGTTCGGCAGCAACGTTCCCAACGACCTGGGGATCTACGGCGAGGCCAAGACGGTCCGCCGGAACCTGGAAACCCCCGAGGAGTACATCAATGTCTCAACCCTGGTGATCGGCGGCGGCAATGCCGCAGCCGATGTGGTCGCGGCCCTCTCCAAGGTGAAGCGGGAGGCCGGAGACCATACCCCGGTCTTTTGGGGCCATATCAAGGAGCGGTTCGAGATCAACAAGGACACGGCAAGGGATTTGGGAGAGGAGATCCTGCTGGGGGGGCAGATCAGGATTCTTCAGGGCGCGATCCCCAAGATCGGCGAGGTGGATTCGGAAGGAATCGACCGGCTCTATATCCACCAGAGCCCGGGCCTCTACGGCAGGGACGATGTCTTCATGTATCAGGGGATGAGCTTTCCCATGAAGAACGTCATCGCCTGCATAGGAACCCACGGACCATCTGCCATCTTCAACAATCTTCATCTGCAGCAGATCACCTGCACCGGCGATATCTGCAAGATCGCCCGGGAAGGAGAACAACTGCTCCTGCTCTCATCGGCCCTCCAGACAAGCCGCAGGGGGATCTATGCCATCGGAGGCTCCATCAGCCCCTCCTACATGGAGATCCTGCCGGACGGGACCATCAAGGAGAAGAAGCATTCAAACCTGATCTATACCGCGATCATCGACGGGATCATAGCGGTGAACGGAATATTGAACAACGAGGAGCAGGCCAAATTGAAATAAGAGGATTTTCCGGAATCAAAATCCCACTGAAAAGGGACAAAGAAATGGACGGAGTGGACGGAGTGGACGGAGTGGACAGAGTGTAGGCTGAAACCCCAAGACCTTTGCTGGGATCTTCATTTCCAAAATTCACCGAAGAAGGGAACCGGCTGGATCAGACTCCTTTTCCTTTGGGAATCAGCTTCTGCAGATGGATCTGCGCGTCTGATTTGCGGATATAATGGGGTGTAAAGCTGACAACGTCGTCCGCATCTTTTTCGATCAGTTGTTGGAAGGCGATTCGGGCAACCGCAGCCGCGCGGATCAGGTCATCCTGGGGGCTTGAAAAGAGGGCCTTTGAATCCAGCAGATTTCGGATGATCTCCCGGTAGAGCCGCGCACCTGTTCCCACAAAGAGGCAGGAATCTTTTTCTTCCGATCTTCCCGCAGATTCAGATTCCCGTTGCAAGATCTCCGGCAGAAGAACCTCCGGGACCTGCTCCGGCCCCATTACACCTTCGCGGCCGTATTTTTCGATCTTTCCATCTCTACAGCGGTAGCTCTCGCCATAGACCTCCCCTTTCCGGGCATCCAGCAGTGCGCAGACTGTCCCCTCATAAAAGGCAAACGGAAAAGCCAGCGCATCTAAACTGGAAACCCCGGCCAGGGGCTTTCCTGTGGCCGCGCAAAGCCCCTTCACCGTGCTGATCCCGATCCGAAGCCCCGTAAAGCTTCCGGGCCCCCGCACCACCCCGAACCCGTCCAGATCTGAAACCGACAGCCTGACATCCGACAGCACCTGGTGGATCATAGCCAGCAGATGGCGGGAATGAGTCTGTCGGAGGTTCAGGGTCATCTCTCCCAGCAGCTCCTCGTGATCGGCCACCGCAACGCTACAGCTCTGCCCCGCGGTATCGACAGCCAGAATCTTCATCGGCCTTCCCGATCTCTTCCCGGCTCCCGATCTCTTCCCGGCTCCCGATCTCTTCCCTCCTCCCGATCTCTTCCCGGCTCCCGATCTCTTCCCGGCTCCCGATCTCTTCCCGGCTCCCGGTCTCTTCCCGGCTCCCGGTCCTTTATGTCCTTTTCGGCCTCCGGTCCTTTATGTCGTTTCCGTCCTTTAGGTCCTTGTCCTTTCATTCTCCCGGCAGCCCACCCCATCAATCCTCCCCGCTTTCCAACTCATCCGAATCATCCGCGGAATCCCCACTCTTCTCCGGCGCATCCTCCAGCGTCAGCGGCAGCACCTCATCCATATGGCTCACCGGAACAAACTTGATCTTCCGCTTCACATTCACCGGAATCTCGGCCAGATCCTTTCTATTCTTCAACGGCATGATCACCGTCTTCACGCCCCCCCGGACCGCGCCCATGGCCTTCTCTTTCAGCCCCCCGATGGGCAGCACCCGGCCCCGAAGCGTAATCTCCCCGGTCATGGCCACATCCTTGTTGATCGCGCGGCCCGTCAACGCGGAGATAAGCGCAGTGGCCATCGCGATCCCGGCCGAAGGACCATCCTTGGGAATGGCCCCGGCCGGCACATGAATATGAATATCGGTGCTCTCGAAAATCCGCTCATCCACCCCCAAGGCTTCGATATTGGCCCTTGCATAGCTCACAGCGGCCCGTGCAGACTCCTGCATCACCTCACCGAGCTGCCCCGTGATGATAAGATCCCCCTTGCCCCCGATCAACGATGCCTCCACATAGAGCACCTCGCCCCCCACCTGGGTCCAGGCCAGCCCCGTGGCCAGCCCCACCTGGCTCTCCTCCTGATCCATCTCGGGCTGATATTCGGGAATCCCCAGAAACTTCGAGATATTCCCCTTCGTAATCACAAATGGCCCCTTCTCCCCCTCCGCAATCCTCCGGGCCACCTTCCGGCAGAGGGTTCCCAGCTCCCGCTCCAGATTTCGCAATCCAGCCTCGGAGGTATACTCCTGAATGATCTGCATCAGGGCATTGGTGCTGATGGAGATCTGCTTCGGCTTCAGGCCGTTCTCCTTGATCTGCCTCGGCAGCAGATACTCTTCGGCAATCAGCCGCTTCTCCTCCTCGGTATATCCGGAGAGATGGATCACCTCCATCCGGTCCAGCAGCGCGGAAGGAATCGTATCGGTATGGTTTGCCGTGAGGATGAACATCACCTTTGAAAGATCAAAGGGCAGATTGATATAGTGATCTGAAAAGGCCACATTCTGCTCAGGGTCCAGCGCCTCCAGCAGCGCGGACGATGGATCTCCCCGGAAATCGGAGACCAGCTTGTCGATCTCATCCATCATGAAGACCGGATTGTTGACCCCGGCCGTCTTCAACCCCTGCAGAATCCGGCCCGGCAGGGCCCCGATATAGGTCCGCCGATGCCCCCGGATCTCGGCCTCGTCCCGAACCCCGCCCAACGAGATCCGGACGAACTTCCGCTTCATGGCCGATCCAATGGCCCGCCCCAGCGAGGTCTTCCCCACCCCGGGCGGCCCCACAAAGCAGAGAATGGGCCCCTTCATCCCCGGGTTGAGCTTCCGCACACTAAGATACTCTAAAATCCGATCCTTGATCTTATTCAGGCCGTAATGGTTATTGTCGAGGATCTCCTTTGCCCGCTTGATATCGAGCACATCCTTGGTCGATTTGCTCCAGGGCATCTCCACCAGCCAGTCGAGATAGGTCCTGACAATGGAGGACTCCCCGGAATCGGGATGCATCTGCTCCAGCCGGCGAAGCTGCTTCTGGGCTTCGTCATCGGCATCCTTGGGCATCCTGGCCTTTTTGATCTTCTTGGTATACTCCTCGACCTCCTGGATCTTCTCGTCATACTCCCCCAGCTCCCGGTGGATGGCCCGGACCTGCTCCCGAAGATAGTAATCCCGCTGGGTCTTGGAGATCTCCTCCCTCACATCCGACTGGATCTTGGCCTGTATGGCAGAGACCTCCACCTCCTTGGAGAGGAGATCGTTCACCTTCTTCAGCCGCTCCACCGGATCGAGAATCTCCAAAACCATCTGGGACTCGTCGAGCTTCAGGTTGAGATTGGAGGCGACCAGATCGGCCAGCTTTCCCGGGTCTTCGATGCTCTCCAATATGGAACTCACCTCCCCGGTCATCTCTCCCCGGAGAGCCAGAATCTTTTCGGAATACTCCCGAACATTGCGCATCAGCGCCTCCAGCTCGACACTCGACGGCTCGACCTCGGGCTCTTCCAGCAACTCGACCTTGACCTTGTAGTAAACCTTCTTTCTGGCGTACTCGACGATCCTGGCCTTGGTCACCCCCTGCACAAGGGCCTTGAGGCGGCCGTCCGGCAGTTTCAGCATCCGGAGCACCCGGCCAACGGTTCCCACCCGATAGATCTGGTCAGGCTTAGGATTTTCTACATTCGGGTCCTTCTGGGTGGCCAGCATCAGATAACTATCATTGGCCACGGCCTCTTCCACGGCTCGCACCGATTTGTCCCGGCCCACAAAAAGGGGCAGGAGCATATCCGTAAAAATAACCACATCCCGCACCGGCATCAGCGGCATGGTCTCGGGAATGTCGGTATCCTGCTCCTCCTCCTCGATAATGCCGATCAGATCGTCCCTGTCCGTTTCCGCCATTGTCTCTTTTACACCTCAGTTCTTTCTATTCAGTCTTTTTCGTTTTGTCTCGACTGCTCAATGCGTAAATAATTTATAATATGACAGGAAAGCTCTTTGGCAACCTGTTTGACAACATGGGCCTTGATTTTTTCCGCCAATCGGCCTACTCTTCTCTTAATAAAACTCTTTACCCGTCAACGCAAGAGGGCCGCCATAAAATGATCGACTTTCCCATCGGTTTCATCGCTTTTCTCTTCGGGCTTGCCATCGGAAGCTTCTTGAATGTCTGCATCCATCGGATTCCTCTGTCCCAGTCCATTGTGACGCCGCGCTCCAGATGTCCCGGATGCGGCCAGCCCATCCGCTCCATCGACAACATTCCCCTGATCAGCTATACGATTTTAGGCGGTAAGTGCCGCGCCTGCCGAACCCCCATCTCCCTTCGCTACCCCTTTGTGGAGCTGCTGACGGGCCTCTTTGCAGCAGCAGCGGTCTGGCGATTCGGGTTCAACATCACGGCTCTTGTCCACTACGCGTTCATCTGTGTGCTGATCGCCATCACCTTCATCGACATCGACCACCGGATCATCCCGGATATGATCAGCCTGCCGGGGATTCCGGTCTTTTTCTTCGCGTCCCTGCTTGTTCCCACGGTGACGGTAAAGGCTTCGATCCTCGGCATCCTCATCGGAGGCGGAAGTCTGTTCGCGGTGGCCTGGGGATACTACCTGCTGACCGGCAAGGAGGGAATGGGGGGCGGTGATATCAAGCTTCTGGCCATGATGGGTGCGCTGCTCGGCTGGAAGGGGGTTCTTTTCACCATCTTTGCGGGATCTGCCATCGGAACCCTGGTGGGAATACCGGTGATGCTCTATCAGCGGGGAAACATGAAGCTGGCCGTTCCCTTCGGACCTTTTCTGGCGCTGGGGGGAATTCTCTATCTCTTCTGCGGACCCGAAATCATGGAATGGTACTTCAACCTGATGCGGACCCCATACTGACGGGGAAAGAGACTTCCGGCTCTCCCTATTCCGGCTTTCCCTATTCCGCTCTACTTACAGAGCCAATTCAGAGCCCGGCTCCGGAACACCGGGCAGCATCCGCATACCGGCCAGCACAGCAACCGCGGCCGTCAGCAGCACAGCCGACAGAATGGGCCGGGGAATGAACCAGGTGATCGCGATGGTCATAAAGCTGAGGGCCACGGCCATCATAAACGCGGTGATGGAATTCTTCAGCAGCAGCCAGAGACCGCCCCACATCATCAAAAGTCCCAGGCCCCGAAGTCCCCATGTGACCAGCACATTCTCCTCGGGCGCCTTCCGGAGGATGTGTTCCGGGCTGTGTGCCCCGGTCTTCAGGAGCATCAGAGGGCCCGACGCGGCAGGATATGGCCCAAAGGTATTTCCCGTCTGCTGGGCCACCACGGTTACGGTAGTGGGCTCCAGAACGCTGTATCCCACCCGGATGTCTCCGACTTCCGGGCTTCCCGGGTCGGCTCCGAAAAAGAGTTCTCCCTTATCCAGAATCGCCTGATACCGGATCTCCGCCGGCAAATTCTCCCGGTCCGACTCGGAGAGCGTCATGGGCCGGAACCGGTCCAACTGCTCCACCAACTGCGTCGGCAGGAAAAATGCCCCCAGCGTCACCCGTTGAGCCTCGGCCTTCCACCGGGCAAACGGCCGAAACGAACGGTTCCTCGGTTCATCAACTGCAAGCAGCGAGCGGTTGATTTCGTTATCCGGTTCAGACCAGATTCCCTGCGCCTCTCTGTCCGACGAACCAGCGCCCGTCTCCCCTTCCTCCTGAGGCTCATCCCGCGCCCCTGCAACCGGTTTATAGACCCGGACATCACGACGGAATCGAATGGCATTGGCGGAGACCCCATAGACCGGGTCCGTCAGGATCTCTCCGGTGGTGGCAAGCCCTGTCACATGGACCAGTTTTCCGTCATTTGTCGGATCGATCCGGTCCATCCGGACCGATGTTACGGCTCCCTCTCCCACGCCGATGGACTGATAGAAACGGACTGCGCGGCGCTCATTGAAGAAGAGCAGCACAAACGCGCCCAGAAAGAGCAGAAGAGCTGTGACCACGATCCGAGCCGGTCGTTTTGATTTTCTGCCCTCGGTTCCGCCGCCCTCCATCTCCTCATCCATCCACGCCTCTTGTGTAGCTTCCTGCGCCATGGAGCGTTCCTTCCCTTTGGATTTCACTCCCCATTACTCTTTATCCATAAATCCCTTCCATCTTAGCCATATTATGGGTGGAATTTCAAGAACGATCCTTAATTTTTCGCAAATCCTCCCGATTCATAAGGAAAAAGGGATCAGGGGGAGGAGGCATTGGGCCGGAGAAGAGCATTGCGGCGCCGATACGCGCGGTATGCGTCCGCGGAATAGATCCCCAGCGCGAGCCAGATCATGCAGAAGGTGAAGATCTGCCCCGTGTAGAGCGGCTCTCCGTAGAGGAAGACCGCCAGCAGAAAGGTGCAGCTCGGCGCGATGTACTGCAGGAAACCGATTGTTGCCAGATGAATCCGCCGGGCTCCTATTGTAAAGAGCAGCAGCGGAAGCCCCGTCACCAGAGCCGTTCCCATGAGCAGGAGACTGATCCCAAGCCCCCTGTGGTAAAATGCCCCCCCTCCGGCACCGTTCAGGTAGAGCAGATAGATGGCCGCAGGAACCGAAAGAAGCAGGGTCTCGGTCGCAAGTCCGATCAAAGCCGGCACCGGAACCGTCTTCCGGATCAATCCGTAAAAGCCGAAGGAGAAGGCCAGCGCCAGGGAGACCCAGGGAAATCGGCCAAACCCGAAAGTGAGAAATAGCACCGCAATCCCCGCGATGGCCACCGCGATCTTCTGCAGAGGCCGCAGCTCCTCTTTCAAAAAAACCCGTCCCAGAAATACGTTGACCAGCGGGTTGATATAATAGCCGAGGCTCGTCTGAAGCACATGGTCCGAATTGATGGCCCAGACAAAGAGAAACCAGTTGCAGCCGACGAGCAAGGTGGTTCCCATTAGCACCGAAATCCGCTTCGGGTCCCGCAGGACCTCGATGAACTCCCGACCCTTGCCGGTCAGCAGGATCAGCGGCGCGAGAAAGAGAAAAGACCAGATCATCCTGTGCATCAGGATCTCGAAGGCCGGCACCGATTTCAACGTCTTCCAGTATATGGGGCTGAGCCCCCAGATCAGAAACGCAATCACGCCGAATGCTGCGCCTGCCGCCTCTTTTCCCATTTATGATTCCTTTTGCACCTTATCTTTATTAGCGGTCTTCATTTCCGTCTTCATTTCCGGCAGAGATTTTTGAAAATGCCAAACCTTTTGACGATAAACGATTTGACAGAGGGTGTCAAAGGAAAGTACCTTAAAACAGCCATCGTAAAGAATGGGAACATGCAGGTTTTTCCACAACACCGAAAAAGGAGGCGATATGACTTTAAAAGAGTATTTTGAGAGCAAGAAGGGCACCGGAGTACTGGCCACATCGGACAAGGAAGGGAAGGTTGATGCGGCCATCTTTTCCCGGCCCCATGTGATGGAGGACGGAACCCTGGCCTTTATCATGAACGACCGGCTCTCCCATGAGAACATTCTCCAGAACCCTCATGCAGCCTTTCTCTTCCGGGAGGAGGGCGGCGGGTATATGGGGAAACGTTTCTTTCTCACCAAGGTGAGAGAGGAGGAGGATACGGAGCTGCTCCATTCCCTGAAACGGAGAAAATATCCAAACGATGATGCGCCCGAGGCCAAAGGTCCCAAGTTTCTGGTCTTTTTTACCATAGACAAGGAACTGCCGCTGATCGGCCCGGGCAAATAGGAGCGGAATCGATCATGGCCGACTGCACCCCCGGAGAAAGTAAAAACGAAACCCAGCCTCCCCGGCTCGTCGCCAATTGGGAGACCCTGCACCGGCTCTTCATCCGCCCTGAAAACGACGCGGCCCGAACAGCTCTGGTCAAATACATGGAGCAGATCCTCTTCGGGCTGCACGATTTTCTGCAGCAGCATGTTGGGATCACCCGGGAGGCGAGCCTGAAGGAACTCTCGGAGTGGTTCACCCAAAGCCGGATCAGTGACGAGCCGGCCAAAAAGCTGCCGGACGTGATCACCGGGATCGTCGAACGGATCGCGCCCCACGCGGTCAATGTGGCCTCCCCCTATTTCGTGGGGCACATGACCGCGGCCATCCCCTTTTTCATGGTGCATCTCGCGACCATTGTGGCCGCGCTCAACCAGAACCCGGTGAAGCTGGAGACCTCGAAGGTGGTCTCGGTCCACGAGCGGGAGGTGCTGGCCAAGATCCACCGGATGGTCTATGACTTGGGCGATTTCTTCTATGACGCCCATGTCCAGCGGCCAGAAAGCACCCTGGGCAGCTTTGTGGAGGATGGGACCCTGGCCAACATGACCGCGCTCTGGGTGGCCCGAAACCGGGCACTTGCTCCCAAAGAGGGCTTTGAAGGGGTGGAGAAGGCGGGCATGGCTTCGGCGCTGAATGCCTACGGGCTCGACCGGTGCGCGGTGATCGTCTCCCGGCTGGGCCACTACTCCCTGAAAAAATCGGCCGGGGTTTTAGGGATCGGCAACGACAATATGATCCCGGCCGAGCTGGACAGGAATGGCCGGGTCGATCTTGTCCGCCTCAATGGCCTGATCCGCGAACTCGGCCGGAGCCGAACCCGGATCATTGGGGTAGTCGGCATTGCCGGAACAACCGAGACCGGCGCGGTGGACCCGCTCGCCGGCATGGCCGAAATCTGCAGAGAATCGGGAATCCATTTCCATGTGGATGCGGCCTGGGGCGGCCCCACCCGGCTTTCGGCAAAATACCGGGATCTGCTCTCCGGGATCGAAGCGGCCGATTCCGTCACCATCGACGGCCACAAACAGCTCTACATGCCCATGAGCTGCGGCATGGTGCTATTCAAAGATCCCGAGGCCATGGACGCTGTGGCCTACCATGCCGGCTATATCAACCGGCCCGGATCCGTGGATCTGGGCATCCGCTCCCTTGTGGGCTCCCGTGCAGCCACCTCCCTGGTACTGGGCGGCGCACTCGAGATCATGGGGGCGAAGGGGTATGCCCTGATGATCGACCACGGGATCGAGCTGGCCCGGGCCTTTGCCGAAGAGATCGAAACCCGGCCCCTTTTCGAGCTTGTGACCCGGCCCCAGCTCAATATCCTCACCTACCGCATCCTTCCGTCCCCCCTTAAAGAAGCGTTGGCAAAGGCAGATTCCCAAGCGGAAAGGGCTGAGATCCAAGGAGAGATCAACGAGATCAACATCCTGGTCCAGCGCCTCCAGCGGGAGGCCGGCAGGAGCTTCGTCTCCCGGACCACCCTCCGCCGCTTTCCGGGAGAGGAGACCGTTGTGCTGCGATCGGTTCTCATGAACCCCATGACCGACATGAAGATCCTGTGCGAGATCCTGGAGGAGCAGGAGGCGATCTACCGCAGGGAATTTCCCCCCCCATCTTGACAAATCCGAATCTGTCATCATTATTTTTTCTGTAATTAAACTCTGGATTTACAGAATCTTTGGGGATTTAGGGATCATTCTTTTATACCCGCTATCCTCGATGATCCTGTGAATCCAAATTCGCATTGTTATTGATCCCTTTATCGTTGATATCCGTTTGACCATTATTTTTGCTGTAAAACAGCATCAGGAGAGGAGAGTATGGAAGGCAGAAAAGAGACCCATGAATTCAAAACCGAGGTAAAGCAGATCTTAAACCTCATCATCAATTCCCTCTACTCCAACCGGGAGATATTTTTGCGGGAATTGATCTCCAACGCATCGGACGCGATCGACCGGCTCCGGTTCCGTTCACAGACCGAGCCCGACATCCTCGGAGAGGACCCGGAGTTTAAAATCAAGCTCTTCCCGAACAGAGACGCCAACACTCTTGTCGTCAGGGACAACGGCATCGGCATGACCTACGAGGAGGTCATGGAGAACATCGGCACCATCGCAAAGAGCGGAACTGCCGCATTCATGGCCGCCCTCGAGGAGAGCAAAAACCAGGATGTACTGACCCCGGAGATGATCGGCCAGTTCGGTGTCGGCTTCTACAGCTCGTTCATCGTCGCGGACCGGGTGGTGGTGGAGAGCCGCGCGGCCGGACAGGAGAAGGGCGTCAAGTGGGAGTCTTCGGGCGACGGCGCCTATGCGATCGAGGAGATCGACAAGCCGGACCGGGGAACCACCGTGACCCTTTTCCTCAAGAAGGTCGAGGAGGATGAAGAGGATTTCACCGAAGAGTGGATTCTGCGAGACATCGTCAAACGCCACTCCGACTTTGTCCGGTATCCGATCCTGATGGATGTGGAGACCACCGAGCCGATCCCCGACAGCGAGCAGATCAAGGACCCGGACGGCAAGCCGATCGGCGAGACCACCCGGCAGGTGATCAAGGAGGAGACGCTCAACTCCATGAAGGCGATCTGGGCCAAGAGCAAGAACGAGGTCACGGATGAGGAGTACAAGGAGTTCTACAAACATCTGGGCCACGACTGGAACGATCCGCTGGCCCATCTACACCTGAAGCTGGAGGGCGTCACCGAGTACAGCTCGCTGCTCTACATCCCGTCAAAGGCGCCTTTCGATCTCTTCGACCGGGAGCGGAAACACGGCATCCGCCTCTTCTGCAAGCGGGTCTTCATCATGGACGACTGCCGGGAGCTGATGCCGGAATATCTCCGCTTCATCAAGGGCGTGGTGGATGCCCCGGATCTGAACCTGAACGTGAGCCGGGAGATCCTGCAGCAGGACCGGCTGGTGAGAAACATAAAGAAGAATCTGGTCAAAAAGGTGCTGGAGCTGATCAAGAACCTGGATGAGGAGAAGTTCAATACCTTTACAGAGGAGTTCGGCCAGGTCATCAAAGAGGGGGTCCATTTCGACGGCGAGAACCGGGAGAAGCTCGCGGAACTGATCCGGTACAAGACCACCAAGTCCGAGGACAAAT